>JACMLR010000476.1 GCA_014379515.1 Chitinophagaceae bacterium | reverse complement strand
TATTTCGCACATTTACAAATTCGCCTTTCCCATTTCTCTGACCGCATAATCCACCGCTCTCGCCGTCAACGCCATATAAGTAATCGATGGATTTTGACAAGCTGATGAAGTCATACAAGCTCCATCCGTATTGAATACATTCTTTACATCATGCAACTGGTTCCATTTATTAGACACTGATGTTTTGCGATCATTGCCCATCCTCGCTGTTCCCATCTCATGAATGCAAAGACCCGGATATGCTTTTTCATCATTAAATGTATAAATGTCTTTCACTCCGGCCGACTCCAACATTTCTGCCGCACTATTCATCATGTCGAGACGCATTGCCTGTTCATTTTCCCGCCATACACAATCGATTTCCAGCAATGGCAATCCCCATTTATCTTTTTCCGTTTTACTGAGTGTTACTTTATTATCGGGATGCGGCAGTTGTTCACCCCAGCTTCCCAACCAAAAACCCCAATTGCCCGGTTCCGTCATTTTTTCTTTGAGTTCAACCCCAATTCCTTCTGCATTATAATCCACGTTCCGACTTGCGCCGCCCTGGTAACCAAAACCCCTCAGGTAATCATTGCGTTTTGATTTATCATCGAGGTTTCTGAATCGGGGAACATAAATACCGTTTGGTCGTCGGCCATAAGTATATTGATCCTCGAACCCTTCGTACGATCCACCAGCGCCAACATGATAATGATGATCCATTAAATTACGACCTAACTGATCGCTTTCATTTCCCATACCATTTGGGAACGCATCCGATTTTGAGTTCATAAGGATTGAAGTCGAACCTAACGTTGAAGCGTTCAGGAAAATCACCTTTGCATAATACTCGCTCACCTCTTTTGTTATCTCGTCTGTAATCCGAACGCCAGTTGCTTTTTTCTTGTTCTTATCATATACCACTTCCATAACGATCGAGTGTGGACGAATTGTGAGATTTCCCGTGCTCGCAGCAACAGGTAATGTTGCAGAGTTGCTACTGAAATAACCTCCAAACGGACATCCGCGATCGCATTGGTTGCGCGACTGACACGGACCTCTTCCGTTCCATCCCCGCGTCAGGTTTGCAACGCGACCGATAATCATTCGCCGACCATCGCTAAATTTTTGACCAATGCTTGATGCAACATGCTTCTCAAGGCAATTCATTTCCATCGGCGGCAAAAACTCACCATCCGGCAACTGCGGTAGCTTCTCGATGCTACCGCTGATGCCTGCGAAGGTTTCGACGTAACTATACCAGGGTGCAATGTCTTTATATCGTATCGGCCAATCAACACCATGACCGTCTTTTGAATTTGCTTCGAAATCGAGATCGCTCCAGCGATAACACTGCCGACCCCACATCAGGCTTCTTCCACCAACATGATAACCGCGGATCCAATCGTACGGTTTCTTTTGTATATATGGATGTTCCTTATCGTTTACAAAAAAATGGCTGTTTGCTTCGTTACAAAACCCACGAACCTGGATATGCTGGTCCTCGTTCATCTTTGTCGTGTTCCGATTACGATGCGCGAGTTCCCACGGAGCCATATTGCTTGTTGGATAATCCTTGAGATGTTCAACCTGTCGGCCTCGTTCAAGAACGATTGTTTTCAATCCTTTCCGGCAAAGTTCCATTGCCGCCCAGCCGCCACTAATGCCACTACCTACCACGATCGCGTCGTAGGTATTCTGGGCAATGCCTTTTGTATTTAAGTGAACGGTTGTCGAATCGGACATACTCTATTTTATAATTTTTCTCGGTCAGTATTTGTGGGATGTTCACGTAAAATACATTTCTCGCCAAGTCGCAAAGACGCAAAGGAGTCAATCATTTACACGGAATGCATTTTGCACATTTGCCTATTTCGCACATTTGCAATTAAACCATAACCGAATGAATGAATTCGCACATTCGCAAATTCGCCATTCGCACATTGATTAAAGATTTCCTTTCTTCATCTCACTCACCGCAAAATCAACCGCTCTTGCCGTAAACGCCATATATGTTAATGATGGATTCACGCAGTTAGCAGAGGTCATGAAAGAACCATCTGTTACAAAAACGTTTTTCGCATCCCAAACCTGGTTCATTTTATTTAGTACGGAGGTTTTTGGATCGCGGCCCATTCTTGCTGTACCCATTTCGTGGATACCGCGGCCTGGAGTTCCGTCACCTTCACCACCGGTAATGTCTTTAGCCCCAAGTGCGGCGAGCATTTCTTTTGCATCATTCAACATGTCTTTCCGCATATTCTTCTCATTCTCTTTCAACTCACAATCGATCGATAGAACGTTCAATCCCCACTTATCTTTTGTTGATTTATCAAGCGTTACTTTGTTTTCATGATAAGGAAGTATCTCACCAAAACCACCCATACCAAGCGACCAGGAGCCTGGTTCCGACAAAGCTTCTTTTAATTCCGCACCAATATTTAATTCAGCAATGTTTCGGCTATAACCCTGACGGCTACCTGCTCCCTGGTAACCGAAGCCACGAATATAATCGCGCTTTTCGCCATTCATATTTCTGAAGCGTGGAATATAAAATCCATTCGGACGACGGCCATAATAATATTTGTCTTCGTAACCTTCAATCAATCCACTTGCGCCAACGCCAAGATGATGATCCATTAAGTTATGACCTAATTGACCGCTGCTGCTTCCAAGTCCATCAGGCCATACATCAGTAGCAGAATTCATCAATATCCATGCTGAGTTCAACGTCGATGCATTGAGGAAAACGATCTTTGCCTTGTATTCGGTTGTAATCTTATCGTTTGCTCCCAGCACTTCAACACCTGTTGCTTTCTTCGTATTCTTATCGTAAATAATTTTTGTAACAATTGCATCCGTCTTCACTTCTAAATTGCCGGTTGCCAATGCAGCGGGCAGCGTGGAAGACTGTGTACTAAAATATGCACCGAAGGGACAACCGAGCCAGCATTTGTTTCTGAACTGGCATTGTGTACGACCAGGTAAGGGTTGTGTGAGATTTGCAACGCGACCGATAATCAAGTGGCGCTCTCCTTTATAATGCTCCTTCATTTTTGCAGAAGCTTCTTTTTCTACGCAAGTAAATTCCATTGGTGGTTGAAACGCGCCATCGGGAAGATGCGAAATGCCATCTTTATTACCACTAATGCCGGAAAATTTCTCTACGTAATCATACCATGGAGCAATTTCATTGTATCGCACTGGCCAATCGACCGCAATACCCTCTTTTGCATTTGCTTCGAAATCGAGATCTGCCCAACGATAGCTTTGACGACCCCACATGAGTGATCTGCCTCCGAGATGATATCCACGAAACCAATCGAAGCGTTTAACTTCTGTATATGGACAATCTTTATCATTCGCCCACCATTCAAGGTTCATTTCATTCAGCGGATAATCTCTTTTCAGCACTGGATAGTCTTGGACCATTTGTTGCGTACGACCGCCGCGATGTGGAAATTCCCAGGGATCTTTGTTTGCGCTTTTATAATCATCAAGGTGTTTGATGTTGAACCCGCGCTCGAGCATCAACACTTTCAGGCCTTTCTCGGTAAGTTCTTTTGCGGCCCAACCTCCACTGATTCCCGAACCGATTACAATTGCGTCATATGAGTTGTCAGCCATAGATAGTTGCGTTTATTGGTATGATAGTTAGTTAACTTATTGGGGTAGGATCACGGATTAAATATCACAAATGGCGACAGCTTTTGCAAGCGCGTCTAATTGTTTTTCGGGTTCTTTTGCTGTGGGGACGAATTCCTGGGCAACATATCCATCGTAACCTAATGCTACTATAGCGCGCATGATGGCTGGATAATAAAGCTCTTGTGAATCGTCTATTTCTCTTCTTCCTGGAACACCGCCGGTATGAAAATGGCCAATGTATTTGAAGTTGTCGCGAATGGTTCGGATTACATCACCTTCGTCAATCTGCATGTGATAAATATCATATAACAGTTTGAAATTTGGTGAGCCGATACGTTTGCAAAGTTCCACGCCCCAACTGGTTTTATCGCATTGATAATCTTTATGGTCTACTTTACTGTTGAGCAGCTCCATAATAAGTGTAACGTTGTTTTTCTCTGCAAGGCTCATGATTTTTTTTAATCCTTCAGCGCAGTTGTTCCAGCCGGTTTCGTCATCAATTCCTCGCCGGCTACCGCTAAAGCAAATCAGGTTTTTCCAACCTGCTTTCGCAACGCGCGGAATCATATCAGTATAATTCTGGATTAGTTTGTCGTGGAATTTTTTATCGTTCCAACCATCAACCAAATTTATTTCCGCACCATTACACATGGTTGAAATCAGTCCGTTTTGTTTAAGCGCATCCCAACCAGCCGGACCGACAAGATCAACACCAACGAGACCAATTTTTTTTGCTGCTGGCGCGAATTTTTCAATTGGAATAGAGCCATAGCACCAATGGCAGGCGGAATGATGAATATTATTTTTCAGCACGTTGGCGTGTGTTGGTTTTTGATCGCACGAAGTAAAGGAAGATAGAGAGGTAAGAGCTCCCGCGGAGAGTGCACCAGTCGCGAGATTCTTCAAAGCCTGACGTCGGGATTGAGAGTTGGGCATGGAACAATCGTTGAATAGGTAAATTACTAAAGAAAAAAACACCAGCGTTCAATTTACTGGTGTTCTTTGAAAATTATTTATATGCCTGCTAACGTTTGTTACTACTAATGAGCAGCAACAGACAATGTTGGTTTCGGTTTATTCTTCATATAAAAATAAAGACCAATAAAGCAAACAGTTAGAATGATTGGGATAAGCAATGTTGCATTGATGATTTCGGGACCAGCTGCGGTTTTTGCCTGTGTTAATGCAGACTGCATTTCAGGAGTAGCGCCGGGTGCACTGTAGGCTTTAAGGTCAGCACCTTCGGGAAGTTTACCCACAACTTTACTATCATAATACCATCCCATTGCAATGGTGTACAACGAAACCGCGAACATTCCGGCTCCACCCATCAGGTTAAGTCCGACTGCTCCTGTCTTAGGAAGATTTTCTGCAACGAACCCAAGCATTGTAGGCCAGAAATAACAAACGCCGATTCCAAATACTAATGCGCCAAGATAAACCAGGTTGCCATCACTATGTCCCAGGATATACAATCCAACTGCGGAAAGAATTGCTGAAAGAATCAATACACCTTGTGGCGAGAAACGATGAACAACAGGACCTGCAAATGCCCGACCAACAACCATCACACCTGTGGAAATTGTAAGAACGAGGATTGCGTTATTCGTGACATTTCTTAGCAATACTTCGATCCATTGGCCGGTGTACAGTTCGGTAATCGCTGTTCCAAACATCAGGATGATCATGAAAAGGAACAATGGTTTACCCAACGATCGATACATTTCTGCAGTGGAAATGCCTGCAGCAACGCGCTCGGTAACTGGAAATTTAAGTTTGAAAAACAGGAACCCATAGATCAGCGTTGGAATAAGCATTGTGCCCACCTGGATCTGCCAGCTGATTCCCTGCTCGTTTCCGAAAAAGCTTATCAGTGTTCCGATAAATATTCCCCCTGGAAACCAAAGATGGAAATGATTAAGTTTCGTTGTTTTGTTATCCGGATAAAGTGAAGTAACAAGTGGATTACATGCTGCTTCAACAGTTCCGTTTGCAAGTCCTATCAAAAGTGTTGAAATAAATAACGACCAGAACCCACCTGCAAAAATGGTGAGCACGATTCCCGCAAGGTGAAAAAAGAACGCAAGCTCAAGCAAGCGTTTCATTCCAATCGCATCCACTACCATTCCTCCAATGATAACCGCCAATGGGAATCCCCAAAAAGCTGTTGATGCAATGACGCCAAGCTGTGTCGCGCTAAGACCGAACTCGGTTCCGAGTTTGCCCAAAATACCGGCACGAATGCCAAAAGAAAGGGACGTTACAAGAAGAGAAAGACAGCTTGCTACAAAAAGCTGCTGACGATTGATGTTGGCTTGCATATCGTTTTGGTTTTTTTATTTGAGTAAATATAACGCGCGAAGTGGTTCCCTGTAGTTTCTTTCCTTAACCGGCACTAATATATAAATGTAATTTTTATTTTTAGAATTAGTCGGGACATGATTTGCTCATTTTCCTATTTATAAAATCAATCGATGCCCGTTTCTCTTTCAGTTTTTCACGTAGGTTTGTATTGCTCATTATTCTTTACTCAAATTAATTGCATAATCATATGAACAGAAAATTACGCATGGGTATGGTTGGCGGTGGAAAAGATGCTTTCATTGGCGCTATTCACCGGCATGCTGCTTTCATGGACGGATTGATTGAACTAACAGCGGGTGCACTTAGTATTAATCCGGAAATCGCGAAAGATTCAGGCAAAGCCTATTTCCTTGCAGAAGATCGTATCTATCTTACCTATGATGAAATGATCAGTAAAGAAGCTACACTTCCGGCTGACAAGCGAATTGATTTTGTAACAATCGTTACACCCAACTTTGCGCACTTTGCCCCGGCAATGATGGCGCTCGACAATGGTTTTCACGTCGTGATTGAAAAACCAATCACGTTCACAATAGATGAAGCAAAACAGCTAAAGAAGAAAGTTGAAGAAACTGGCTTGCTTCTTTGTCTCACTCATACTTATTCCGGTTATCCAATGGTCAAGCAGGCACGCGCAATGGTACAGGGTGGTGCATTTGGTAAAGTGAGAAAAGTGTGGGTTGAATATCCGCAAGGCTGGTTGAGTAAACTCTCCGAACGCGAAGGAAATGCCCAGGCCGCATGGAGAACCGATCCAAAAAAATCTGGAAAAAGCGGTTGTATGGGAGACATTGGAACACATGCCGCACATCTCGCAGAATATATCACCGGCCTGGAAATAACTCATCTCTGTGCCGATCTTAATGTAATGGTTGAAGGACGAATGCTTGATGATGATGGTAACGTTTTATTGAAGTTTAATAACGGTGCTGCAGGTGTATTAATGGCATCGCAGGTTGCAGCAGGCGAAGAAAATGCACTGAAGATTCGGATATATGGCGAAAAGGGCGGACTTGAATGGGCACAGCACGAACCAAATACATTGCTGGTGAAATGGCTTGATCAGCCAACACAAATTTTACGAGCCGGTGGTAATTATGGAGATCGACTGAGCAGTTTCGCTACGCAGAATTGCCGTACACCCGGTGGACATCCGGAAGGATATCTGGAAGCGTTCGGAAATATCTATCGCAATTTTGCAATGACATTATCTGCACGGATCGATGGTAAACAACCAACTCCCGAGCAACTCGATTTTCCAAGGGTTGATGAAGGCATCCGCGGAATGGCGTTTATTGACAATGTGGTAGCGAGCGGGCAATCAGATAAAAAATGGTTTGAGCATAAGGTGTAAATGTTCTTTAGTACTAAGAAAAGAGAATGCATGCGCGCATGTATTATCTGTTTTGCAACAAACGAGTAAGAAGCATTCATGTTACTGGCTATGTTAGATTACTGGCAGGTAACTAAAAAGATTTTTGCGTCTCCTATGCGAGCTGTACTACATAATCAACTGTGGATTTTCCCTCACAATTAAAGAAAAACGCAGGATAGCCTGGTTCGATATTATTCAACTTTGATTGTATGTCGAACATCATGCATCCGAATCAGCTTGCAAAGATTGTAGTCAATTGTGCATTCGAAATTCATCAAAGTCTCGGACCTGGTTTATTAGAATCGGTATATGAGGAGATTCTTTGTCACGAGTTGACCGCAAGTACTAATTTACAATTGCGGCGTCAGGCAGGAATTCCAACCGTTTGGAAGGGAGTAAGCCTTGGTATTGGATTTCGTGCGGATATCATCGTCGAAAACCAGCTGCTGATCGAGGTTAAATCAATCGATCAATTAAATCCGGTTCATTTCAAACAAGTATTAACTTATTTAAAACTGACTGATTTGCATCTTGCTTTGCTTATTAATTTTAATGAAGTTCTTATCAGGAATGGAATTAAACGCATCGTCAACAATCTTCCTGAAAAGCAGTAATTTTTATTATATTCATTAGCGCCACCACAGCTCGTGCAAACTGCGCCTATCTTTGTGCAGCAAGGATTTTGCATTGACAAAGAAACAGTCAAACATTCTAGAAGCTTAATTGAATCATATTATGACAACATTAAAAGGACCAGGAATATTTCTTGCGCAGTTTATGGGTGATGCGGCGCCATTCAATTCATTGAAGTCTATTTGCGAATGGGCAGCCGGGCTGGGTTTTGTTGGAGTACAAATACCATCATGGGATAGCCGTTGTATCGATTTGCAGAAAGCGGCCGAAAGCAAAACTTATGCGGATGAGATAAAAGGAATTGTTGAAGGCGCAGGTTTACAGATTACCGAACTTTCGACGCATCTCCAGGGTCAGCTTGTCGCAGTTCATCCTGCATATGACGATTTGTTTGATGGATTTGCACCTTCTCAATTTCATAAAAATCCAAAAGCACGCACCGAATGGGCCGTGCAGCAAGTTAAATATGCTGCTAAAGCTTCGCAAAATCTCGGGTTAAATGCGCACGCAACTTTTAGTGGTGCATTATTATGGCCAACTGTATATCCATGGCCGCAGCGACCTTCGGGCCTTGTCGATACCGGTTTCAAAGAACTTGCTAATAGATGGTTGCCTATTCTCAATCATTTTGATGAATGTGGAATTGATCTTTGCTACGAAATTCATCCTGGCGAAGATTTGCATGATGGTATTTCTTACGAGATGTTCTTGAAGCATACAAACAATCACCCTCGTGCCTGTCTTCTATACGATCCATCACATTTTGTTTTACAATGCCTGAATTATCTTGAGTACATTGATCATTACCATGAGCGCATCAGGATGTTCCATGTAAAGGATGCAGAATTTAATCCAACTGGCAAACAAGGTGTGTACGGTGGTTACCAGTCATGGATTGATCGCGCCGGTCGCTTTCGTTCGCTTGGAGATGGCCAGGTGGATTTCAAATCGATATTTAGCAAGCTTGCAGCTTACGATTTCAAAGGTTGGGCAGTAATGGAATGGGAATGTGCAATCAAACATCCCGAAGATGGGGCTGCAGAGGGAGCGATATTTATCAAGAACAACATTATTCGCGTAACGGAAAAAGCGTTTGATGATTTCGCAGGAACCGGAAGCGATGAAAAATTTAACCGTTCTGTTTTAGGATTGAAGTAACTTTCCTACCCAAAATCAATCAACATTAAACATAGTACGATGAAAAAACTATTGGTAATTCTTAGCGCAGCCGTTGTCTTATATGCATGTGGCGGAAGCGACGGTAAAGCAACGGATGGTAAAAAAGATACGACTGTCCAAACGACGCCTGGAACATCAACGGCGGCAGTCGATGAAAAAGCACTTGAATTAATCGGTTCTAAAGGGTGTACAGCATGTCATGCAATCGATAAAAAACTTATCGGGCCTGCGTACATCGATGTATCCAAAAAGTATGAACCAACCGCTGATATAATTGATAGTCTCGCGAGCAAGGTAATCAAGGGCGGAGTCGGTGTATGGGGCGATGTTCCGATGACGGCAAACACAACCGTGTCGCCTGATGAAGCCAAAGAAATGGTTACTTATATCCTGTCCTTAAAAAATAAATAATACATGAAGATTTTAACGCTTGCCGCAGCAGCAACGATCCTATTGTCGTGTAACAACGCATCAACGACCGCGACAGATAATAAAACAGATTCACCCGTAACAAATCCATCAACACCTCAGGCAAGTATGTTCAATACCCTTACCGACGCAGAAAAAGCGGATGGTTGGGAATTGTTATTCGATGGCACAAGTACAAAGGGCTGGCATGTTTTTAATAAAAATACAGACGGCTCCGCATGGAAAGCAGAAGATGGTACACTTACTCTTAATCCCGCCGAAATAAAAGATGGCAAAACTACTGGTGGTGGTGATCTTTTAAATGAAGAGATCTATGAAAATTTCCATTTGAAATTGGAATGGAAAGTTGATACAGCAGGCAATAGTGGTATCATCATTTACTCTGAAGAAGATCCAAAGTATGAGTATAGCTGGCATACAGGTTTAGAGATACAAGTACTCGATAATGAACGTCATCCTGATAGAAAATTCCAGAAACATCGCGCTGGTGATTTGTACGACCTGGTAAGCAGTTCACCTGAAACAGTAAAACCTGCACTTGAATGGAACACTGTTGAGATCAAATCCAACAAAGGCAAACTGGAAGAGTGGTTGAATGGAACAAAAGTTTTAGACGTTACTCTTTGGGATGATAATTGGAAAACAATGGTGGCAGGAAGTAAATTTAAGATCCGCCCAGACTTCGGAAAATACACAAAGGGACATATCGGTGTTCAAGATCACGGGAATAAAGTTTGGTATCGAAATATCAGGATAAAGAAGTTGTAACGGTAGTTACAAAATGATAAGGGCCGTCTCAATGAGGCGGCTTTTTTTTGTAGCAGACTATTGAGATTCGGATTGTTTCCGATCGAAACTTCAATCCAGCGCGCAAAGACGCAACGCCGCAAAGGCCTCTTGAGTTTATTCAATCAGCGTCAATTACTTGACACTTTGATTCGAAACAGGAAATCCACATGTGTTGCGAAAGATCTTTGCGGCTTTGCGCCCTGGCGAGAATGTATTTTTTGTTCGTGCAAAGAAACGTGAATACGGCGCGCAAAGACCCAAGGGCGCCAGGGCCGTTTGAATTTTATCATTGAGCGCCTATTGCATCGACACTGTAGTTGACCAAAGAATTCACGATAAACAGCGAACGATCTTCGCGCCGCTGCGCCGCCGCGAGCAACCTACTTCTGCCAGTAATCTATCACCAGCGCTTTATCCAACACCGGACCTAGCATCGCCACAAATTCTTTGTGCTTTGGATGCGGCAAATAAATCTCGCGGTCTTTTTCTGATGCGAAACTTACAATGAAACAATGTGTGAATCCCTGGTTGAGGTTTTCAGGGCTGTTATTCAATCCCCACTCCAACGCTTTTACTTCTTTGATCGAACCAGACAATGCACGAAACGCTTGCTCGACTTTGGTGACATCGGCCGCGTTAGCGCTGTCTTTAAATTTAAAGAGCACAACGTGTTGAAGCATTTTTTCTTTCGATTGCTTCTGAGCATTTGCGCCGAGTGCGAAAAAACTAAGTACTAATATCATCAATTTCATAATAGGTAATTTTAAATGCACAGATACTTCTTCAATCAATTACAGCTTTGGCAGCTTGTAACCGTTGTGATATTCTTTTCCAAAATATTTTTTATTGACAGCTTCATCCGTAAATCGCTCTTTTGATTTATCCCAAATAAGCTTTTCCTGTGTTCTGAATGCAATATTTCCCAATTGGCAAACCGTTGCAATGTGCGCACCTGTCTGTATCGGACAATTTAACTCTTCCATCTTCCGCGATCTGATCACGTTGGTGAAATTTTCCCAATGTTTTTGCAGCCCATTATCTGTTGGCAATTTGCGTTCGACTTTCACTTTGTTCTTGCTTTGTCTTTCTTCAAAAACCTCCCAACCACCGCGATCAACTTCAAGCGTGCCATTATTTCCAATAAATGCGATCCCGTGATCTTTACCATACAATCCGTTATCAATACCCATCGCATGATCCCAGATAAGATTGAATTTATCGAACTCATATAAAGCGCCCATTGTATCAGGCGTTTCCTGGCTTAAATCAGGATAAGCAAAATTTCCACCAAGTGCAGATACAGATTTCGGTACATCGGCATTCATTCCAAATACAGCATAGTCCATTAAATGTACTCCCCAATCAGTCATCAATCCTCCTGCATAATCCCAAAACCATCTGAAATGAAAATGAAAGCGACTTGCATTGAATGGACGCTTTGGCGCGGGTCCAAGCCAACGTTCATAGTCGACTCCCGGAGGCGGTGCGCTATCCGGAACTTTTGGTTCAGGACGCATCCATCCCTGGTAACACCAAACTTTTACAGTGCGGATGTTACCAAGCTGACCACTTCGAATAAAGTCGACCGCATCGCGAAAGTGTTGTTGACTTCTTTGCCATTGTCCCGCCTGAACAACACGATTGTATTTTTTCTGCGCAGCAACCATTACACGGCATTCTTCGATTGAGTTGCCAACCGGCTTTTCAACGTAAACATCTTTTCCAGCTTCACACGCGTGAATCATTTGAAGCGCATGCCAATGATCCGGCGTACCAATGATAACTGCGTCTATATCTTTTTGATCAAGAAGTTGACGATAGTCGTTGTACAATTTTATTTTGGAAACATCCACTTTCAATTTTACCAAATCCGCCATCCGGTTGTCGAGAACGTTCTTATCGACATCGCAAAGTGCAACAACATTCACTCCTGGAATTTTCAAAGCGGCGGACAGATTTGCCCAACCCATACCTTTGATTCCAATGGCGCCGATATTGATTTGATCACTCGGCATTATCCTGCTTTTAAAAATTGCGAAGGCCTGATTATCTAATGCAGAAGCCAACAATCCCCCACCTGTAAGCGCGGCAGATTGATACAAAAATTTCCGACGGGACATACGCTTTTTTTAAATGATGTGATAAACAAACTATAATTGAGAGCAAACTCAATGATTACTTGACGATATTCTTCTTGAGATAGCTGATGCTTTTACCAACACTTTCAATTGGAGGACCAGGGCATACATCCTGTTCAACAAAGAAATGTTTCATGCCGCTTTTTTTCGCTTGCGCGAAGATTGGCTTCCAATCGATTGTTCCGTTACCAACTTCAGTAAAGAACTTTTTATCCGTGTTGTCGATATCCTTTACATGCCACATTACGAATCGGCCGGGATGTGCATTGAACAAATCGATTGGGTTATGACCAGCTTTCACAGCCCAATAGATATCCAATTCCATTTTTACTTGCTTTGGATCGGTTTCTTTCATAAGGATATCAAAACCTGATTGACCGTCTTCTTTTACAAATTCAAAATCGTGATTATGATAAGCAACTTCGATTCCACCAACTTGTTTGCAGATGCCGGCTGCTTTATTAAGTCCGGCAGCAATTTTCTTATAGTTATCCATTGGTTTTCTATGCTGCTCTTCGAGCCATGGAATAACGATGAATTTTTGTCCAAGCGCCTTTGCATCTTCGACTGCTTGTTTCCAATTGTCCTCCCAACCATCTTTGAGGAATGTACCGCCGGGAAAGGTGTGTCCACTTGGAGAACTCAGGCCATTGCTTTTCAAAACATCTTTTAATTCAGCTGCAGTCATGCCGAACCACTTGCCTTTATTGTAGCCAAAGGTTTCAACTTCCTTGTAACCGAGGAGTGAAAGTTTTTGCAATGTGCCCTTCGGATCTTTCCCCATGTCGGCACGAAGGGTGTACAATTGAACACCTATATTTTTATTGGTTTTAAACCATTCGTCTTTACTGATAAACAGCCCTGCGGAAAGGACAGATGAATGCCGGATAAAGTCGCGACGTGAGGAATTCATATAAACAATTTTAGAATTGAAAATTACAAAAAAAGCAACTGTAGCAACGATTAAATATACCAGATGGAAGTTATATGGCAGCGGCTGCATCCTCACGTGCAGTTTGAAAAAGAAACCAGCCGATTAGTGCAAGAAATATCAAATTAGTATCATTCTTATCTGTAATAGTAATTGTTCCGCGGTTGGAATACGACCAACGATACGGTTTAATTTCTATTACCGTTTCATCTTTATCGTTCACCCAGATCAATGACCCGCTCCAAAAACTTCTTTGCTTCATCACAAATGCGCGATTGTCATCGGCGCGTAAGGAAACTGTATGTCGCCACGATTGAGGAAGACTCCATTTCGTATAAGGCGATTGGGCAGACACAATTTCAATTGAAGGTTTCCACCAACCTTTACGATGGATTTCCCATTGGCGATCCGGTGTGCCGAGAACGGCCTTTTTTTCATACCGTTTGGGATAATCAACCGATGCAATCACTTGATCATCTACAAAAAAATCATATCGCTTCTTGGCTTTTTTTGCTTTGATAACATCGATCTGATATGATTTAGACATACGTTTTTTATTAGGAGCTCATTTTCGTATTGTTGTCAGCAACTTCATTCATTTCAATAAGCAGGTCTTCCAACTTCTTCAGGTGTTTACCATATAGCTTATGCACGTACCATTTGTTTACAAAATACACCACAAAACCAAAGAACACGCCAAACCCGATAAAGAACCATCCGAAAAAAGAGTTTAGTTCTTTGAGTGGTGATTTATAAAACATAATGAGGCCTGTTAACGGGTAGATGAGTATGGGTAAAAAAATTCCGGCAAGATAATAGAAGCGAATATACTTTCGAAGTTCAATCACTTTGGTTTCCAGGTTATACTTCACTTTCCCGCTCACGTTTTCCATTTCAGTGAGCAACTTGTTCTTCTTGTAGTAATAAGCTCCAAAAAAAACTCCAACTATTAACATCATTACTGAAATTTCCCAGTATTGTCCACCTTCGTAAAAAGCGTAAAAAATAATGGATGCGCTGTACAAGATCAAAACCACATTTAGTTCGCGTCGCAAGTTTCGTTTCATCTTTGAAACAGGACTTTGAGATTTCTTATGCAGCAATGAGCGGATTTGTTCAGCCGATTCTAACGGCTGTTCAAGCGACTGCTGCTTCCAGATATCCTTTAGGTTATCTAACTCCATGTTCAACCGCTTTAGTAAGTTTTCTTAATTTTTCTTTCACCCGATTCATCTTAACGCGAAGGTTATTTTGATTGATACCGAGAATGTCTTCCATCTCGTCATAGCTTTTATCATCGAGATACAACATCACAAGTGCCTTTTCAATTTCTCCAAGTTGTGCGATTCCTTCGTATAAATGTTGTAACTGTTCCTCTCTTTCGTTGTTGAATGGCTCGGCAGCCAGGTCCATTGGCACCAGTTCAGGGTAATCCACTTTAATCCTTCGCTGTTGACGACGTAAATCGGAAATCGCAGTATTCAATGCAATACGGTACAGCCAGGTACTAAACTTAGATTCACCGCGAAAGGAGGAAAATGATTTCCAAAGTTGTACGACGATCTCCTGGAAAAGGTCCTGCCTGTCTGCCGGGCTGTGGCAATACACATGACACACCTTGTGTAGCATGGCATTATGCTCATTAATTAATGTTACAAATTGTTCCTGATTGGCCTTTTCCGGCAAGGGAGAAATTTTGGTTACAAAATTAGTAGCAGGATAGGTCGAAATATTACACGTGAGGTATTTATTGTATCTCGCGGCGGCGCGTGCGAATGCGCAAGGGTAGAAGCAGATTGTCAACAGGTAAGCGAACTCAATTCTTTGCACAAAACGTTTGTACGCCCTGGGGAACCCTCATTCTTTCATCTTGCCGGATTTTTTTAAATACCGCACCGTCAGGTACCATAACAACAACAGTGGCAGGATGATTAACAACAATCGATTTCGCAGGTCGATATTGTGCCTGGTGAGTTCAGGAAACTTTAAAAGCAGAATTAGGGTAATCCCACTCATCCAAACAAATTGTGTGTTATATTCTTTGAGGATCCATCGGCGCCAATTAAAATACATCCGGCGAAATGTTCCACCAATGCCGTTGATTTGAGGTATCCATCGATTTACTCGCGCGCAATAGGCATCGTAACTCGGACCAAACTTCCCACTTAGATAATGTTCTTCGGCAACAACGATTGATTGATAAATGAAAAGAAACAGCGGGATCATGATCGCTACATACAACAATGAATTGGAAAGAACGCCAACGCCAAGCAACATCAGGATATTGCCAACATACAATGGATTGCGGCAGTGATTAAAGATTCCTTCCGTGACAAGACCTTCCGCGTGTGGCTTTCCATCTTTTCCACCACGAATAATATATGCGAGACCAATGGTTGCACCCCGGATCAACTGCCCACCAACAGTTATAAAAAGCCCGAGGATGATTGGCCATTTATAATAAACCGGCCCGAACGTTTCATCGTTGAATAATGCAGGGGAAGGTAGAAACAGCGCTGCATAAAACAGAATAAATACCCAATTACGATACTTGAAAAAGAAGTTGCCAACCTTAACCATTGGAGTTATTTTTTTATAGCGGTTATTCCAGCGAAGTTGTACCATTTGAAAAATACTTCGCAATGGTTGAAACCAATATCGCGAAGCAAACTAATGTTTTCACTCAGCTTGTAGGGTATCAACACATTTTCCAATGCTTCACGCTTCTGAGATATCTCCAATTCACTGTAGCTATTACGTCGTTTGTAATTGTAGTAATATTTTATGAACTCCCGGTTGAAACTACTTTCTTCTGCTAAAATCTTCTCAATAAGAATTAACGCGCCTCCTTTATTCAATCCTTCATACACGGTACGAATAAGTTTTTCCCTGTAGATGGGTCGAACAAATTGCAACGTAAGACAAAGAACCACCACAGATGCATTCTGAATATTGACACACTGATTTAAATCTGCAACTTCCATTCTCACTGGTCTGGTGATACCTGCTTCATCTAATTTCTCGCGGCATTTATCGAGCATAGGTAATGAGTCATCAATTCCAACAAAGGTGACAGACTCATCTACCATCGTATTCATCCCGATCATAGTGGTTCCGGTTGAACAACCTAAATCATAGATACAGGAATTTTCAGTCGCAAGATCGGCAGCTTGTTCAGCAATCATCCGTTGCATTTCACCATAAAATGGAACAGATCGATTTACCATATCATCAAACACGTTAGCGACAGAACTCCCGAATTTGAAATCTGGAACTTTCTTGATCTCCGGCTTAAAAACCTCGTCTTTTGTATCAAACTGCTGTCCCATTTTGAATGATTTTTGTTGTGATTTGGGCAAAAGAATCCACTTTTGCCTGAGGATGCTTTTCTGCAAAAATCCAGGCAATCTTGTTTGACGCTTTTAATTTGTCAATCATTGTATCAACGGCAAAAATGTAACCAGAGTAAGATCAACTTTATGAAAAAGATGTATCATCTTGGAAATTGCACTACGTGTCAGGCTATTATTAAAGATACCGGGATCGACAAGAAATCGTTTCAGATGCAAGACATTAAGCCCGATAGTATTGCGGAAAAGGAACTGGATGACTTAAAACAACTAGCGGGAAGTTACGAGTCGCTTTTCAGTCGAAGAGCGATGAAATACAAACAATTGAACTTAAAAGATCGCAGACTCTCAGAGACAGATTATCGAAATTTTATACTTCAGGAATACACTTTTCTTAAACGACCAGTAACGGTAATAGGCAAAAAGATTTTTATCGGAAACGATAAGAAAACTATCCAGTCATTGAAAGAAGAAATTTCAAAACTGTAATCAATCGATTTAATTAACCAGGATCTCATCAACAAAGAACCATCCTTTATCGCCTTTGCCTCCATGCCATGCAGGAAGTTTAGAAACTGGTTTTGATACAATCTTAATGTATCGCACAGTGGTCGGACGAATATCAACACTATATGGAACCACTTCGGAAGGCTCATCTTTCGATGGTTGCACAGGTTTCGATTTCCCTAATAATTGCAATTTACCCGGATCAGTACCACCCCAAACTTCTATTGATTCAGGAGGGAAAATATAGCCGCCGAGACTCCGAAGACTGCTCAACGTAACATTTTTTGCATCGATTGTTTGGTTGAAATGAAGCAAGACTTCCATTCGGTTATTTCGGTAGCCGAGCCATTTTCCGTCGCCTGCGTTCAGTTCACCTTTTTCGCGATCGGCTAATAACTTCCCGCCGCCCTTGCTATACTTCGGTTCTGGTTGAGTAATCAGCTCGACTGAATCAGCAATAAAACCAGTTTTAAAAAAATAACGTTGTACAACCTCACTGCTGATCCAACCTGTTTTGAATGCTTTTGTTTTTACAAGTGTGGTCGCATTCAATTTTACATTTTTGTCGTATAGAGGTGAGCTAACACTGTCGGGGTCTTCTCCATTGATTGTATAACGAATCGTCGTTCCATTGATATAATGCTTCAATTTTAGTGGTAGTGCATCGGCAATAACCTGCTCTTCGTTTTGAAATAACGGAGCGGTAAGTTTAAGAATAGTTGTATCGGTTCTAACACCTGCATGAAATCTAAACTTTGTTTTTTGTTTTTTCAATTCTTCTAATTGAATAGGTGTTGCCGCAATGTTCCAAACATAAACATCCATCAGTTGCGGGAAGTCTTTTAGTACTGCCAGGTGTTGTGTTGTGACGCTCGTACCGGCAACGGATAGTTGCTTTAATTGCGGAAGCTTGTTGAGTTCAGCAAGATTTTTTCCTGTAATCAGCGTAAAATTCAATAACAGTGTTTCCAGATTGT
>JACMLR010000045.1 GCA_014379515.1 Chitinophagaceae bacterium | reverse complement strand
TGTTTTCTGCACTCAATATCGTTGGACTTGCAATCGGTATGGCTGCCTGTATTGTGATTATGGTATTTGTATTTTACGAGCGAAGTTTTGATAGCATACACACAAAGAATATTTATCGCTTAGACGAAGTGCAGAAATTTCCAGGAATGGTTGCGCCACAAAATGTTGCGCTATCCATGTTTCCAATGGGGCCGACGCTGAAAACAGAATTTCCAGAGGTAGTTAATTTTACGAGGATAGCCAGGTATGAAAATGTGAAAGTGTTTGCCAACGACAAGATCAGCTATCTTCCTAAGACACTTTGGGTAGATTCAACATTCCTTGACCTATTCGATTTTAAACTTACACACGGTGATCGCAAAACCGTTTTGCTGCACCCCAATAGCATCTTGCTTACCTCTGAAACTGCCATTCGTCTTTTTGGAACCGATGATGCAATTGGTAAAACATTACAGTCGTATGGTAACGACACATTCAACTTTAAGGTGACGGGAATTTTGGCGAACACACCAGCCAATTCGCATTTGCAATTTGATGGACTTCTTTCATTCAGCACAAGGATCCGTCCTGATTTTATGGACAACTGGGGCGGAAATTGGTTGACAACTTATCTGCAGCTAACAGCAGGCGCAGATATTGCATCAATGGAAAAGCGATTTCCGGCATTTCTTAAGCGGCATATGAGTGAGGATAATGATCAATTTTACTCGCTTTATCTGCAAGCACTCAAAGATGTTCACGCATCTTCAGCTGACATTACGCACGACTATATCAACTTCCAAAAGTTCGATAAGAGATACACTTATATTTTTTCAGTGATCGGCCTGATCGTGCTCGTCATTGCTTGTATCAACTTCATGAATTTGTCTACGGCGAAATCCGCCGGCAGAGCAAAAGAAGTTGGCGTTAGAAAATCAATAGGTGCAAACCGCGTTCAACTCGCCATGCAATTCCTCAGTGAATCAATACTTATTGCCGTTTTTGCATTATTACTTGCGATCGGCTTTGCGTACCTGTTGTTGCCTGCTGCGTCTGCACTTAGTCAACGTGAGCTCAATCTTCCCCTGTTTAGCGAACCAGCGCTTTTCCTTGGCTTATTAGGAGCAACATTGCTTGTTGGATTGATTGCTGGTTTATATCCTGCAGCTTATCTATCGTCCTTTCAGCCAGTCAAAGTTTTAAAGAACGCAGTGCAGTCGGGTTCAAAGTCATTACTGAGAAACGTGCTTGTCGTTACACAATTCTCCGGTGCAGTCTTTCTCATCATCGCTACTATTTTTGCAGTGCGGCAATTGAGCTTCATGCAGAAAAAAGACCCGGGCTTTTCACGTGAACAGGTATTGGTGATACCACTCACGAATACTGCGGATAAAAACTTCCAAACGTTTAAACAACAGCTTTCAGGAAATACATTAATTACTTCAGTATCGGCATCGCAACAACGGCTTGGTAATAATTTACACCAGACCGGAGTCAGGTACCATGGTACTGGTCCAGTGCAGGAGCTGGCCATCTCCCAGCTTATTGTCGACCACGATTTCCTGAACTTATATGACATCAAATTAGTTGCAGGTCGAAACTTCAGGAATGCAGAAACAGATAACGCACGAACCTATATCATCAACGAAACGTTGGCGAAGGAACTGCTGAAGGGAGATTCAACTGCGAAGATTGAATCAGTTCTCGGAAAGATGTTTGGTTTTGGTGGAATGGATTCATCAGGAACAATTGTTGGTGTTGCAAAAGATTTCAATTTTAATTCGCTGCACCATAAAATTGAAACGCTTTGCCTGTTCAATCAAAAAGACTGGGGCTATAGCGAAGCATCAATAAAAATTAACGGGCAGAAGGCCGATGAAGCGATTGCATTCATCCAGGGGACATGGGCAAAACTGAATCCCGACTCCGAATTCGAGTATAAATTTTTGGATGATCATTTCAACGATTTGTATAAGGCCGATAACCAGGTCAGTAAAATCGTGGCCGTATTGGCGGTACTTGCAATCATTATTGCCTGTCTTGGATTGTTCGGGCTTGCTTCTTACTCCGCCGAAAAACGTACAAAAGAAGTTGGCATTAGGAAAGTACTTGGTGCAAGCGCAGTTAACCTGGTTGCATTATTATCATGGAATTTCATTCGGCTGGTTATCATTTCCATTTTCATTGCATGGGCGATTGCGTGGTTTGCACTCAGTAAGTGGTTAGAAGATTTTGCTTACAGGGTAGATATCAGCTGGTGGGTATTTGTGTTGGCCGGACTCTCAGCAATTCTTATTGCGCTGCTGACCATCAGTGTCCAGGCGATGCGAGCAGCAATGCTCAATCCAGTAAAGTCGTTAAGAACAGAATAAAACGATGTCGAACAACCGAACTGTAGTACCAAACTAACTAAAATACGCTTATGTTAAATAATCTTTCTTTTACACTTCGTCGATTTAACCGGCAGAAGCTGAATACGTCTTTGCACGTTGTTGGCTTGACCCTTGGCATCACTGCCTGTTTGTTAATTGGTCTTTTCATTCGATACGAAATAAGTTTTGATAAGTATCACTCAAAAGCTGACCGGATCTATCGGGTGAACCAGATATGGGTGGACAATGGAGTAAAAGATTTTCACTACTCCACGCCGTTCCCGCTTGCAGATCAAATTCGAAAAGATATAGCCGGCCTTGAACATGTTACGAAGGTCCATCACCCTTTTCAATGTGTTGTTGAAGTAACAGCAGAGAAGCGGTTTCTTGAAACGCACGTAATAATGACGGATGTTGAATTCCCAAATGTTTTCAACATCGAACCAGTCAGAGGAGATGTTTATGCGGCATTGCGTAAACCTTATACTGCGATCTTAACGGAGTCAACCGCAAAAAAATATTACGGCAATGAAAATCCTATTGGTAAAGTTTTTCTCTTTAAGGATAAATTCAACGTGACTGTTGCTGCTGTTATCAAAGACATGCCGGGGAACACGCACTTGCCCACGTCGTTGATCTTATCATTTTCGGACGACGAAAAATACCTCGGTACCAGTCAAACACATTATGGTTCTGTATCTGGCGGCTCAACATTTATTGTTTTAAAAGAAGGTGTCCAACCCAATCGTGCATTAACTGCCGGCTTGCAGGGGATCTATGATCGCACTGTCAACAAAGAAAAATGGATGCCTGCAACATCACATTGCGAGTTAGAAATTCAGGCACTGTCGAATGTTCACTTCAATGCAAAATATGCCGGAGGGGGTGAGTGGGTGAAAGCAGTCAATACAACCTGGCTTTGGTTTTTTGGAAGTGTTGGAATTGCAGTGTTGTTGTTGGCGTGCATAAACTTCCTAAACCTATCAACTGCGCAGGCACTCACAAGAGCAAAGGAAGTTGGTGTAAGAAAATCAATTGGTGCTGGTCAATTTCAATTGATTCGCCAGTTTTTATTTGAAGCACTTCTTCTTGTTTTTATATCAGCGTTCCTCGGAATCATCATTACAAGTTTATCGCTGCCCTATATCAATGACCTTGTCGAGAAAGATATTCGTTTCGATATTTTTAAATCACCTTTCGTTCTTGGATCGCTATTAATCGGGATTCTTGTGACCGCATTGCTGGCCGGCATCTACCCTGCGTGGATAATAACGAAGTTCCGACCGGCGACAACAATGAAATCAATTTCTATCAAAACAGGATCGACGCAATCCGGGCTATTAAGAAAGGGATTGGTAATTACTCAATTCACAATTTCCGTTGCATTACTGATTGGACTACTTCTCATAGGAAAACAAATGGATTTCTTTCGGAATAGAAACCTTGGTTTTGATAAGGAAAATACGGTGATCGTTAAGGTTCCCGATAATGGCAAACTTGAGGTATTCAAAAATAAATTGCAAAACATTCAATCCATATCATCGGTTGCTTTTTCAACAAGTCCGCCGACTGGTGATGACCGCGCGCATTGGGGCACGGTAATGAGCACAAAGGGAAGAGACGACCCTGATCGAAAGCCGGTAACAATGCTTATTGCAGATGACAAATACACACAACTTTATGGTATCGATTTGAAAGCCGGGCGTCTTCTTACCCCTGCTGATACGAATTCAGAGTCCGAGTTAATCCCGGAAGCACAGCGGATTTCTAAAGTATTAATAAACGCGAAAGCCGTGGAAGCGTTGGGATTTAATTCCTCTCAAGCAGCGCTTGGACAAAAATTTTGGTTTGGAATGAATAGCGGCAACGCAGAGATTGTTGGCGTTATAGAAAATTTCAATGCCGGGTCACTGCGTGAAGAGATTAAACCGTTATTGCTCACCCAGTATCAGCCATTTTACGACAAAGCAAATATCAAAATCAAAAGCGGAGCCGATATTGCAAAGACTCTTGCTTTAATCGAATCGAGCTGGAAGACAAGCTTTCCAAAAGGGATTTATGACTTCAATTTTTTAGATCAGACGATTGACAACCTCTACAAAGGCGAAAGCCGGCTTTACTCTCTCTTCAAGATTTTTTCGATACTGGCTATGCTGATTTCCTGCCTTGGTTTATGGGGACTAGTAGCGTTTGCCGCAGAGCAACGCGTGAAGGAAATTGGCATCCGCAAAGTACTCGGCGCATCCGTTCCAAATATTGTCGGCTTGCTTACGCGTGATTTTATCTTACTCGTGAGCGTTTCAATCCTGATCGCATCGCCATTGGCTTATTGGGGCATGCATGAATGGTTGAAAGAGTTCGCGTTCCAGGTCAGCATTGGATGGACGGTCTTTGTTATTGCAGCTGCGGTTGCATTGATTATTGCAGTAGCAACGGTCAGTATCCAGGCGATTAAAGCGGCTATCAGCAACCCTGTGAAAAGTTTGCGAAGTGAATAAAATAGTCAACAGGCACAAATAAAATCCTATTCCTTGAAACATTTGATTTTCGAACGCCACTTTATTTAAGTGTCAATGGGCGAGTAATTGCTCCAATTAAATCACGAAAACATGTTTAGGAACTATTTTAGGATTGCAGTCCGCAATCTTCGCAAGCATAAAACATTCAGTATTA
>JACMLR010000475.1 GCA_014379515.1 Chitinophagaceae bacterium | reverse complement strand
ATTGAGTTTTTAAAGTCATTACCAAGTAACGAATACAATCAACATCGTTGAATAGTACCTCGCCTCAAAATGAAAAAAGTTGATTGCTAATTTTAATTTCTGCGTTTTCTTGATTGATGATTAGGAAAAAATTAATAAAGCGCGCCAAGACGCGAAGTCGCAAAGGCCTTTCGAATAAAATCAGCCTGCAGTTGTTAACTCGTTACAGTTTATACCCATTTAATAAGATGCCTGCAATAGAGTATAGTGAAAAATAATCAAACGTCCTTTGCGGCTCCGCGACTTTGCGAGCTGTATTTCACTATTGACCGTGACAGTTTTTAAATTTCTTGCCGCTTCCACAAGGGCAAGGATCGTTTCGTCCAACTTTCGGCCCGACCTTTACCGGTTCTTGTTTCACTGGCGTGGAATCGAAGGAATCATTCTCATTTGCGGCGTAGTCGTCACCCCGACGATCAATTTCTTCTTTGTTCGCGCGCATCTTTGACATATCCGTTTTTTCTTCCCGTCCTTCACGAATCTGCTGGGTGCGATTCGTTGATTGCCCCTGCTGTTCGATTGGAATACCCGCATGACAAAGGAAACTTACAATGTCTTTATTGACATCGCCGTCCATCTGCTTAAACAAATCGTAGGCAGTAATTTTATAAATTACAAGCGGATCTTTTTGTTCGAGATATGCTGTCTGTACACTTTGTTTAAGATCATCCATGGCGCGCAAGTGTTCTTTCCACGCGTCATCAATTATCGACAACGTTATTTGGCGCTCTTGTGCATTTGTAAGTTCTCTTCCGTCTGTATCAAGTGTCTTATTTAGATTCACAAGAACCTGCATACCTTTTTTTCCATCCGTGAATGGGACGGCTACGTTTTCAATATGACTACCCTGTGACGTTTTGATATTCCGGAATACCGGAACCGCCTGGCGTTGGATGTCCGCAAGTTTTTGCTGATATCTTGATATAGATTCCTGGTAGAGTTTCTCTGACAGTTCCTGGGTATTGCCTTTCTTAAATTCTTCCTGTGTGATAGACGTATCGAGAGCGAAGTTGACGATAGCCGCGAGTTTCAATCCTTCGTAGTCGTCCTGCTCAACGAAGGATGTAATCAATCCTTCGGCAACAATATAGAATGCATTATCAAGATCAAGTGCAAGGCGTTCACCAAACAATGCGTGATTGCGTTTTTTGTAAATAACGTTCCGCTGTTTGTTCATTACATCATCGTATTCGAGCAATCGTTTACGGATGCCGAAATTGTTCTCTTCTACTTTTCTTTGAGCACGCTCGATGCTCTTTGTTACCATACTGTGCTGAATAACTTCGCCTTCTTTGTAGCCGAAACGATCCATCACTTTTGCGATTCGCTCGCTACCGAATAAACGCATCAGTTCATCCTCAAGTGAGACGTAGAATTGAGTGGTTCCCGGATCTCCCTGGCGACCTGCACGACCCCGGAGCTGACGGTCAACGCGTCGACTCTCATGACGTTCTGTACCAATTATCGCAAGACCACCCGCTTCTTTAACGCCTGGACCGAGCTTAATATCTGTACCACGACCCGCCATGTTTGTTGCTATTGTAATCGCACCTGGTAATCCCGCCTCAGCAACGACCTGCGCTTCACGGGCGTGTTGTTTTGCGTTCAACACGTTGTGCGGAATCTTTTTACCACTTAGCATTTTGCTCAGCAACTCACTCACCTCAACAGAGGTGGTACCAACAAGGACAGGGCGGCCAGCATTGCGAAGATTTTCGATCTCATCAATTGCGGCTTTGTATTTTTCTCTTTTTGTTTTGTAAACAAGGTCTTCATGGTCTTTCCGGATTGCAGTTACATTCGTTGGAATAGTAACAACATCCAGCTTATAGATATCCCAAAACTCACCTGCTTCAGTAACCGCAGTTCCGGTCATCCCGGCAAGTTTGTGATACATCCTGAAATAATTCTGAAGTGTAATTGTAGCATAAGTTTGAGTAGCAGCTTCGATTTTTACGTTTTCTTTTGCTTCGATGGCCTGGTGCAACCCGTCACTATATCGGCGTCCATCGAGGATACGACCCGTTTGTTCATCGACGATTTTTACCTGGTCGTCGATTACCACATATTCAACATCTTTATCAAACAATGTATATGCTTTCAACAACTGTTGAACGGTGTGAATGCGATCTGCCTTAACAGTATACTCGGTTAGTAAAACTTCTTTACGTTGAAGTTTTTCTTCCGAAGTGAATGATTCGGTTTTATCGATCTCTGCGAGTTGAACGCCGATGTCGGGCATCACAAAAAAATCCGGGTCTTCGCCACCTTTAGTAATTGCCTGGAGGCCGCGATCCGTCAAATCAACCTGGTTGTTTTTCTCGTCGATGTGAAAAAATAATTCCTCGTCCACTTTCGGCATTTCTTTCTGCTGATCTGCGAGATAATAATTTTCTGACTTCTGCAGTTTTACACGGATGCCGGGTTCACTTAAAAATTTGATCAGGGCACTATTCTTCGGCAAACCACGATAGGCTCGCATCAATGAAAGTCCGCCACTCTTCGGATCATCATCACCTTCGTTTAATTTTTTTCTTGCTTCAACGAGGTTCTTGTTAGCAACTTGTCGTTGCATTTCAAAGAGTCGTTGAACCCGATCACGCAAAAGATGATACTGTTGTTCATCGCCGCGGGGAACGGGACCTGAAATGATCAACGGAGTCCGGGCATCATCAATCAATACACTATCTACTTCATCCACCATTGCGAAATGGTGTTTGCGTTGAACCATTTCATCAGGACTATGAACCATGTTATCACGGAGATAATCGAAACCAAATTCATTATTTGTGCCGTAGGTGATATCTGCCTGGTAAGCGCTTCTGCGTTCGGTACTATTTGGCTGATGCTTATCAATACAATCAACAGTTAATCCGAGCCACTCGAAAATGGGACCGTTCCATTCGCTATCTCGTTTTGCGAGGTAATCATTCACGGTTACGATGTGGACACCTTCACCGGCAAGTGCATTGAGGTATGCAGGAAGAGTAGATACAAGTGTTTTACCTTCACCGGTTGCCATTTCCGAAATCTTCCCCTGGTGTAAAACAGTACCACCAATCAATTGTACATTGTAATGGATCATATTCCACGTTACAATGTTACCACCAGCGTTCCATGCGTTTTTGTAAACGCAATTATTGCCTTCGATACGAATATGTTCTTTTTTGACGCTTAAATTACGATCGAGTTCTGTTGCTGTAGATACAAGTTCAACGTTCTCTTTGAAACGGCGAGCTGTTTCTTTCACTACTGCAAACGCCTCGGGAAGAATCTCCTTCAGTACTTCTTCGATTTTTTTATCCCGGTCTTTTTTGAGGGTATCAACTCGGTTATAGATCACATCCTTCTCATTGATATCGGCAAGTGGAAGATCTTCCGCTTGTTTTGTTAAGGTGCTGATCTCTTCATCAATCTGTGAAAGATGATTTTTTATGCGTTGTTTGAATTCAGTTGTTTTTGACCGAAGATCATCGTTGCTGAGCGATTGAAAACCGGTAATGTGTTTATTGATTTGCTCAACAACAGGTTCAATACTCTTGACGTCCTTTTCTGATTTGCTGCCACCAATCAATTTGGAAAGAAATCCTAACATGGGCTAGAAATTATATTTAGAATAGTTAACTGGTCAAAAAGGGTGCTACACAAGTTTATAGGCCAATTTGACAGGGAGGCAAAGTTAAGAAAGTTTATGGAGTTTTCGGGTGTGGTGTTCGGTTGTTATGGACTGGAAACAAAAGAGTTAAGGGAAGTCAATTTTATTTTCGGGTTGACTTACGAAAGAGAAAACGTGCAAAGGAAGTCCGGTGGCCCATTCAGCTTCGTAAGTTGATATCATAAGTTTTGAAAGGTTTATCACAAGCATCCAGGGTCAAACACTGTAAAAATTCAAATTTATCTCCGGTATTATAGTTCTTTCGAAATTGTTGTATAGTTAAAAGAAGTAATTTCCAGATTTTATAACTGCATTCCCCCCTAACTATCACTCATGAGAAAGTGTCTCGGAAGTACTGCATTTGCTCTACTATTCTGCATCGTCGCGAAAGCTCAACCCGTCATCAACTCGTTTTCCCCGGATAAAGGACCTGTTGGTTCAATTGTGACAATCAGCGGTACTAACTTGGCAGCCGTTGATAATATTGTTTACTTCGGCTTGGTAAAAGCGGTGATAAACTCCTCAACAAATGAGACACTTACTGTCACCGTACCGGCAGGTGCAACACAAGGCT
>JACMLR010000474.1 GCA_014379515.1 Chitinophagaceae bacterium | reverse complement strand
GAGGAGTAAGATCGAAATCAATAAGGTGTAAAAATGTTTCATAAAGGGTACGTTCAGAGGTGATACAATAACAGGTTATGTTCAAGTTTCCAAAGCACGGGCCAAAGCATAATCCAACGTGAATCAATCCGTTGCAAACATCTAAGTCCTTGAATTCTTCCAAGATTGGGACGAGAAATTGCTGACTGGGAAGGGAATCTAATGTGCGAATTTGCGAATGGCGAATGGCGAATTAAATACAAAACACCGTGCCGCGATAATCGTTTAAATCAAAACTTTCGGCAAGGATTATTTTCTTCTTTTTCGAGGTTCGATGAAGATTTGCTCCTTGTGTTCTCCATGAGTATTATCGATTGATTTGTCCGTTCATCGTTTAATAGAGTACGGGAATACGGGCAGATTGGAGACGTCCATACCTTACTGACTCGCGCTCTAGATATTACTGCGTTTGAGTCAGTATAACGAAGTTGCTGTCCTCACCGCGCATTGGGTTCATCCTAATTTAGGTCGGCTCACTTCTTCTAGAATTCTATCGATCAAGCGTTTTACATAACGGTCATAGGAAATAGCGCTGAGAGACATCGATAACAAACTATACAGATAAAACGATGACATCAGAATTAAAAATGGTTTTACCGAACGATTTAGCACATTCTGTATTCAATATTCTCTATCCCACATTCTGACTACGATCTTAATCATTCATCAACCAAATGAATTCATATTTTTTTACGTAATTTTTGCACTAAATCGTTTTTATGAGTAACGGATTATCAAGAAGATTAGTGTTGAAGTCTGGCCTATTGGCCATTGGTACTGCAGCACTCGGCAAACCTATTACCGAAACTTCCACTTTTGACACACCCGCTCCACCTGCAACTGATCCATGGTACGGGCTAAAGGCCGGAATCGCTTCATATACATTCCGTAAACTTTCATTGGACGAAACGATCAAAGCGACTCAGCTCCTCGGTCTTCAATACATTTCTATTAAAGATTTCCACCTGTCGTTGAAAAGTTCAACCGAAGAAAGAAAATCAGCAATTGGCAAACTTAAGGCTGCTGGAATAACTGCGATGAGTTGTGGCAACGTAACAATGGAAAATGATGAAGCAATGATCAGGCAGGCATTTGAATATGCGCGCGATTGCGGAATCCCAACGATCGTGTGCAGTCCGGATCCCAAATCGTTTCCATTGCTTGATAAGGCGGTGAAAGAATTTAATATCAAATTGGCAATACATAACCACGGACCGGAAGATAAACGATGGCCTTCCCCTTACGATGTTTGGAATGCGATCAAAAATTATGATACACGAATCGGCCTTTGTATCGATGTTGGTCATACAGCACGGGCTAAAGTAAATCCAGCCGAGGCAATCATCAAATGCAAAAGCAGGTTGTATGATCTCCATTTTAAAGACATTGAAAGCACTGAACCCAATGGAGGAACCATCCAGGCTGGGCGTGGTGTTCTCAGCCTAAAAGCAATCCTGAGTTCCATCATCAAAATTAAATACCAGGGATTATTAAGCGTAGAATATGAACGCTCTCCAGACAACGCATATCCTGAGGTGGCAGAAACAATCGGCTACACAAAAGGGCTATTGAAAGGGATGATGGCAAAGTGAGTCATCTAAAGGAACCACTTGGCGGTAGCAGAAATTTTTAAATGCAAATGTTGACCCGAGGAAAAATCGCTGGTAGTCGATTGAATCAAGATAGTATCATTATTCACTCGAACCTTTAAGATATAGTAGTTGCCCATAAAAAGAACGGAATCAAGAATTCCCTCGATGTGATGTTCTTCTTTTGTGGCTATCGAAACTTGCTCCGGGCGTATAAAAAGCTTTTTTGTATTTAATTGATTTGGGTTTGAAATTGTTCGCAGCTTCGACGCATCGATAAGATTATATATTCCAAACAAACCAGCAACATATTCACTTATGGGCCGATGATAGATTTCAGTTGGCGACGCGTCCTGAACAATTCGTCCCTCCTGGATAACGAGAACGCGATCGGCCCACGATAATGTGTCTGTTGCGTCATGCGAAACAAGTATACAAGAGACAGCAAATTGCTCACTTACTTCCGCTATAATTGCTCGCATTGAATGTTTGTGAGCGAAATCTAGATTGGAGAACGGCTCATCAAGTAATAACAATTTAGGTGATGTTGACAATAGACGTGCGAGTGCGATCCGTTGCCTTTCCCCTCCCGACAGTTCGTCAGTCCTGCGCGACAATAAATTACCGATACCGCATATCTCATACAATCGCGCAGCGTCGTGCTTACTGAACTCATTAACATACTCCAGGATTTCAGAAACACGATAATTATTTCGAAGTTCAAAATGTTGAGAAAGAAACGCAATTTCCTTTCGCCCTGGAATCAATTTTTCGTTCGGCCCTAGCACTTTCGTTCCATCAAACAAAATCGTTCCGCCATCTGGTTGAAGCTGACCACCGATCATTTTCAGGAGGCTGGTTTTACCAGAACCAGTTTCTCCCACGATTGCAATCTTTTCGAACTGTTCCTGCCCGAACGATATTCGATCGACCACCGCCCTACCCCCTTCTATCCTTAAAATATCCGTTACTTGCAATAATGCCATTCCACGAAAGTAAAACTTCGGAAGCTAAAAGATTAGATAGCCGCAACATCACTTGAAATCGTTCCGCGCAGGGTAAAAAATATTGATCACTTTACAATCACTTAGCGCGACTGCGCTATGGGTTACGTAAGATGCCACACTCGCAACCATTCCCCTGGTAAGCACGTGCGTTTCCGAACCAATAGTCATTTGAAGTGTACCCTCTTCCACGTAATCAATTGTTTCGTGTTCATGCTTATGAACCGGAACTTCGGCACCCTGTTTGAGCAAATTAAAGGCTACCGTAATATTTGGTGTATGAATGTATGTAACATCGAACAGCGGATTGGCGACCGTCAATGCTGCGAGTTCAGATCGTTCAAATATGGACTTTTTCATCACTATCTCAATTTTCTGCAATGTAATGAGGGCGACTTCAAAACATTCTAACTGATATTGAATCGAATTAACCGAAAGCGGTGATTGGTTAGTTTGGTGTTTTTGAACGGAGGAAATCATCGCCATTAGCATTCTCTAAAGCAATAAATAACGAGGAAACTGCCGGATTATATTTACATTGTTTGAAGTGAGGAAATAACAATTATAACAGTTCTTATGAGAAAAATAAATTTTATAGCCGCGCTGATAATGTGCTCAATGCAAATGATTGCACAAACCAATAACTTCTTTCCGGTTCAGGCAACAATAGAACATGGTGTTGTTGAAGGAAATTATGATGCAACCACAGGCATTCAGTTTTTCCTGGGGGTTCCATTTGCCAAGCCTCCGGTTGGGCAGTTGCGATGGAAGGCACCGCAGCCATTGGAAAAATGGACGGGTATCAAACAAACAAAATCGTTCAGCCCACGACCAGTTCAATCAATGGTCTTTGGTGACATGAAGAGCCGCTCGGATGGGTTGAGTGAAGATTGCCTTTATTTAAATGTATGGACACCGGCAAAACGCAATTTCAAAAACCTTCCTGTACTTGTATATTTTTTTGGTGGCGGATTTGTTGCCGGCGATGGTGCGGAGCCCCGCTATGATGGCGAAAGCATGGCGAAAAAAGGAATAGTTGTAGTAACAGTCAATTACCGATTAAATATTTTCGGCTTTTTCGCTCATCCGGAGTTGAGTAAGGAAGCATCATATAAAGCTTCCGGGAACTATGCACTCCTGGATCAGCATGCTGCGTTGAAATGGGTACAGAAAAACATCGCTGCATTTGGTGGCGATCCAAAGAAAGTTACGATCGCAGGTGAATCCGCAGGTTCCATCGCTGTTAGTTATCAAATGGCATCGCCCTTATCAAAAGATTTGATAGCAGGTGCAATTGGTGAAAGCGGTGCAGGCATCAATCCTACATTAGCACCCGTGTCACTCGCCGAAGGGGAAAAGACCGGACTGGAGTTCGCGCAGAAAGCAGGATACAAGTCTTTAGCTGAATTGAGAAAGTTAAGTACACGGGAGGTTTTCGAAATTTATTCCGAATCGCGGCGTTTCGGTTTCCCGGTGGTGTTAGATAATTACTTTTTGCCAGCAACACTTCCGGAGACCTTCGCTGCTAAAAAGCAGGCAATGGTTCCATTACTGCTTGGTTGGAACTCCGCAGAAATTTCTGGCGATGCGATCATGCAAGGCTCTTCTTATACTGAAGAAAATTATGTGAAGAAAGTGAAACAGGTGTATCCCGAAGATTTTGAGGAAGCGTTGAAATTATATCCGCATGGTTCT
>JACMLR010000473.1 GCA_014379515.1 Chitinophagaceae bacterium | reverse complement strand
GGGTTACTTTTGGCCAATCGCACAGTGCTCTCGAAACCACCACCGGCAAGTTCAAAGATGGCGTCTTCCTCTTTTTCTTTCTCTAAAACCGTGTTCGCTAGCGCGAAGGAAGTGATATGCGCAATATGACTGACATAAGCCGCGTGCATATCATGCGCTTGCGATTCCATGTAAACGATATGCATGCCGAGTTGGCGATAAATTTTCTCAACAGCCTCCACTCCTTCCAGATCACTTTGCGCCCGGTCACAAATAACACAAGCACGTCCCTGGAATGCATCGTGAACGGCAGCTTCCGGACCGCTGTATTCCGTTCCCCACATGGGGTGAGTGGCAACAAATCTCTTTCGCATTGGATGATCCTTCAATGCCACGCATAAATGGTGTTTGGTGGATCCTGCATCAGCTACCAATTGTTTATCCGTAATCAGGTCCATTATCTGCAACATCACGGGAACGGTTACGTCGACCGGTATCGCCACATAAATAAAATCGCTTTGTAGCACCGCTTCTTCCAATGAACATATTTCATCAATGATACCAAGTTCCAACGCCTTTTGCGCGCTGCTTTGCGTGCGGCTGACGCCGATAATTTTCTTTGCCAGGCCGCGATCCTTCAATGAAAGAGCAAAGGATCCACTTATTAATCCGACACCAACAATTGTAACCGTGTTAAACATAATCCGCTTTTAATTTATCCGTTAACCGCTTTATGCAATTTCGTTTTTGTACTGATTCGATTGATCGCTTCCAATAGTTTTTCAACAGGGCTGCATAGACTTACCCGTACATACTGCTCGCCGGCTGTACCAAATATGCCACCTGGAGTAATGAATACGTTTGATTGATAAAGTACTTCATCACTTAATTCATAGCCCGAATTACAATGATCTGGAATGCGAGCCCAAACAAACATCCCTGCCTGGTTTTTGGAATACATACAACCGAGGAGGTCCAATAACCTGTAGGCGATTTCACGTCGTTCACGATACGTTCGATTGACACTATCGTACCATTCCTTCCCAAGTGATAACGCTTTTGCTGCGGCTAACTGAACGGGCAAAAACATGCCGCTGTCCATATTTGATTTGAAACGAAGAACTTCATCAATGCGTTCCTTAGCTCCAACCAACACGCCTACTCGCCACCCAGCCATGTTCTGACTTTTACTCAATGAATTCAATTCAATCACAAGATCTTTTGCGCCGTCAACCGAAAGCAAACTAGCAGGATGCTCGTTTAAGATGAAACTATATGGATTGTCGTGAACAATTAAAACGTTATTACTCTTTGCCCATTGAACAAGATTAGAAAAGGTCGACTCTAACGGCAATTGTCCGGTTGGCATATGCGGATAATTGACGAACATTAATTTGATCGAGCCATCGGTATTCTCAATCTGCGAAAGATCTGGTTGATAATTATTATCTTCTTTTAATTCGTAATCGACGCATTCACCACCCGCTAGTTTTACTGCACTGCGGTATGTAGGATAGCCCGGATTTGGGACAAGTACTTTATCCCCGATGTTCAGATACGTCATACAAATGTGCATGATTCCCTCTTTGCTTCCGATAAGCGGCAGGACCTCCGATTCCGGATCTAATTTAACGCCATACCATTTTTGATACCATTCAGAAACAGCGTTGCGCAAGATCGGTGATCCTTTGTATGACTGATACGCATGTACGTTAGGCTTTGCACTTTCCTTCTGTAAAACATCAACAACATCAGGGTGCGGTGGTAAATCAGGACTTCCAATTCCAAGATTGATAACTGCCTTCCCTTCCCGATTCATTGTGTCGATTTCACGAAGCTTTTGTGAAAAATAGTATTCCCCAATTCCGTTAAGCCTATCTGCCGTTTTTATCATTGTGCGTCTTTGTTAGATTTTTTTGCCTGCATTCCGTTTTTGTATATGCCGTATATTTTCAAAGCTGCTGTCTTTGGTTTGATTTGTTCGATCACTTTTTGAAACTGATCCAACGAATCAAATTCCATATCAGCATGGAAACTGTACTTGAAATCACTGCCGGGTATAGGGAAACTCTGAAGTTTACTGAGGTTGATTCCACCGTCGGCAATCATTGAAAGTACACGTGCGAGACTACCGCGTGAATGATCGGTATGAAAATTTACTGATGCTTTGTTCGCTTCCATTTCGGTTTGTACAGTCTCCTGGCGTTGCACAATGAGAAAGCGCGTGTAATTATTTCGCATCGTGTGAATATTCGGCGCAATTACTTTTAAGTCGAACAATTCCGCCGCCAGTTTGCTGGCGATTGCCGCAATGTGTTTGCTTTTATGCTGATGAACATGCCGTGCGCTCAATGCTGTGTCTTCTGTTTCTATCAACTTCCAGTTGAATTGGTCGAGATAAGTAAGGCATTGTTGAATTGCCATTGGATGAGAATGGACCTCACGAATGTCGTCGAGCTTCACCCCCGGATTAACAAGCAATTGTTGTTTAATCTGCAAATAAACTTCGCCCGTAATATGAAGATTCGATTTTTGTAAAAGATTGTAGTTGGGCAATATGCTGCCAGCAATAGAATTCTCGATTGCCATCACACCGGCATCGCTTTCTTTTTTTGCAGATGCGATTCGAACAACTTCACGGAAGGTTGCACAAGGGATCACTTCCACACTCTTACCGAAATAATCACGCGCCGCCACCTGGTGAAAGCTGCCCTCATAACCCTGGATAGAAACACGAACAGAATCTCCCGTTGGTTTACTTTTTATGCTAATCAATTTTTTCATTAATTATTTCGTTTGTCATTACCGGAGACGGCTAAAAACAAAAATCCCGGCTTGTGGCCGGGACTCTTTATTGTTGTTCGTTAAATTCTTATTTGTGTGACAACAAAAGCAATCCCGGCTTCCCTGTAAAAAAGAAGTAATAAAAATAGAATCCGAAAAAGCTTTTTACCGTTGACATGTTTCAAAAGTATGTAGTAATGTGAATCCTTCCAAAAAATTATTTCAAATTTTCAATGCAATCCTATTGTGCATGCACAAGCTAACGTTTGTTATTCGAGTCGGTTTAATTCAATCTCGTCGATCTTTTTAAAGAGGTGAAATGGTTTGTACGTACGCCAGTTTTCAAGATCCATCAATTCAACATATCGATTCAATTTTGCCCGACGGAAATCATACTGAGTTTGGCTTGGCATGTTAAGAACTACAACCCATCCATTCTCTTCCATCACCTCTTCAAACCATTCTTCATAATATTCTTTATCACTACTATGAAAGTTTAAAACGTTTTCTGCAATGATGATAAACTTGTTGATCCCGCTCTTTATGAAAACATCGATGACTTCGCGCTTCAGTTCCATAATGTCATTTTCTATTGCGTCATTCCACTCACCTATTAATTCAATAATCGCATACTTTTCTTCGTAGTCGGCAAGTAAAACTTTCATGAACAAGGTTCGGCTACCAAAATCATCCCACTGTGGGTGGATATAGTAATTATAAACTGTATGAGAAAATTCAAATTCCGAATAGACCCGACCATGGAAGGGGGACTGCTCGTCTTGCTCACTCACATAAATGTGCCGCCAATTATAAAAGGGTTCTATATCATGCATACTTCACAACTCAGTTTAAAAAAATAAAAGAGGCTGTAGCAATTTACAGCCTCCTGACACGGGAATCCAAATCTTTTTTATTGCTTATTCAACAATTATTTTATCAGTGTAAACGATCTTTTTATTATTACTTAATACTTTGACGAGATACATTCCTTTTGCTAATTTATTGTTGAGTTCAACTTGTTCGACCTGGATACCATTGCCGACAGCAACCGGCTTCTGCTGAATAAGTCTGCCAGTTAGATCTACAACCTGGATATCGTATCGTCCCGCATTTCCGTTACTGAATGTAACCCGGAACATACCTTCAGCCACCGGATTTGGGTAAAGAGAAATTCCATCATTTACACTTTGCTCATTTGAAGTCACTACAAATTCATAGTCACTAGATAATGATGAACATCCATTTACCTTTACTTCTACAGAATAAGATCCTGAATTTTGAGGAGAGTATGTGCTGGACGTTGCGCCTGTAATTTTCTCACCATTAAAATACCAAGTATTTCCCTCAACATAATTTGATTGGAGCTGATCATAACTCAATG
>JACMLR010000044.1 GCA_014379515.1 Chitinophagaceae bacterium | reverse complement strand
TGAAACCATACGTAGAAGACAAGCACGTCATTCACATTGGCCAAAGAGATGCAGAAGAAACAAAGAAATACGACTCGCAGAATATAAGAGATACCTCCATAAACTGCTTTGACGTTGAGAGTATAAAATTTAAAGGGTTAGCAAAGAGCATGGATGAAATTGTGCAGATCATGAACGTAAATGCGGTTGACGGTTATTGGATTCATTTCGATACCGACGTTATCAGTGATACAGAGAATCCGGCTGTTGATTACCGTGTGCCTGGAGGGTTGATGATGAGTGAAGTCGAATTTATTTTGCTTAGCCTGCTACAAACGGAACTGATTGCAGGTATGAGCATCTCCATCTTTAATCCGAAACTTGATGTCGATGCCCGGGTTGCGGGACAACTTGTTGCTTGCATTGCTAAAGCGTTTCACTAACTGTTAAGAAGTCATTGAATTGTTGGCCCGAAGACATTTACCCCGGTTCTGATAGACTACGCCCTTGTGGAGCATGGTATGCTTGCTTATCTGTAGTAAATTCGATCCGTCACCCCTAATAAATACAGGCAACTTATTTTATCGCATCCCTATTTTACAACCCTAACAGCAACCACATGAGCTTTTTCAAAAAACTGTTCGGCAAACAAATCAAAGAAGAGCCAATTCCACAGAAAGAATTTTCTGAGGAACAGCATGACAGGGATTATGAAGAAAAGAAGAAAGGTCTTGAAGATGTTCTCGGCAAAATGCATGGCCTCGTCGGCCACGCGATAATACCATTCGAAGTTGGCGGTGCAGTCGACATGTATTATTTTCCAAATCACCTTCCGGGAACCGGCTTTGCAACAATGGAACTATTAGATCCGGAGGGAAATGGCCCGAAAAGAAATCGGCTTGGTACCTACGAACTTGTTGCATTTACGAAAGAACCCTACAACGAAAATGAAGAAGCGCAAACTCCTTTTAATTTAATCGAACGAAGAATTTGCGGAATATTTACCGTCATCGGAAGCTTCTCAACCGAAGCGGTTCTTAATCCCGGTGAGACCTGCGAAGTTCCGGTGAACGGCCAGGACAATAGATGTTTAGTGTTTGATAACTATGCCCCCGAAGGCAAACAATTTATGATTGGTGATCGAAAACATCATTTGTTATTATGCCTCGAGGTTCTCAAAAGCGAGATGACCTTTGCAAGAAAAAACGGTTCCGCTCAATTGGTTGACCTTTTAAAACAAAAGGGATTTTATCCGTACAGCGACCTGGACCGGGAGCCGGTAGCATAAACGACTACTGCACCGGATCGCAACCCGCTCTCGCTCTCACTCTCAATTTTCTCTGGTTTTTCGTAAATTGAATACGGCCACACATTTTGGAGGTTAAAATCTACATACCACACCCGGCGTTACAGCAATATGTGTTGAACATATCAACGGTGCACGTTGTATTACCCGAAGGTGTAAGCGATGCTGTCAGCCCTTATCCTCCTACACCATTTCAATCGCTGATGTTTTATTGCAACGACCCGGTTTCTATGAATAGGATAGGTGATACCGACTTTGCGAAACAACCACTCAGTACAATCATCGGCCCCCAACTTTCGCGTGTCAATATTAAAGTCGCACATCGCTTAACTGCTGTACGTGTTGATTTTCTTCCCGGGGGAATGTATCGGATGTTGGGAATTCCGATGCATCATCTATTTGATGATGGCTTTGATTCGATCGACATCATTGGCTCGAAAATGAAAAGCGTTAATGCACAATTGCAACATCTTTCCAACCTGGAGGAAGGCAAAAATATTGTAGAAGCGTTTCTGTTATCTCAGGTAAAGAATTTGAAGGAATACCTCCCGTTCGACTCAGCATTACAAGTTTTATTGCACCACAACGGCGATATCTCGGTCGAGCGAGTTGCCTCGCTTTCCTGCCTTAGTTTAAAACAGTTTGAAAGAAAGTGCAAAGAGCGAATTGGAATGAATCCAAAACTTTACGCACGCATTTTAAAATTTTCAAAAGCATATCGATTGCGGGAACTCTTTCCGCAGTTGACCTGGACGAAGATCGCATATGACGCAGGATATTATGATCAAATGCACATGATCCGAGATTTTAAAGTCTTTGCCGGGGTAAGCCCATCCATAATCGAACAGCAACTTCTGGCTACACCATTAAGAATGCAAAAAGATCTCCGTTTCTAGAATGTCCATTTTGAACTATGTTGACGGCAGGTCGACCCGATATCTTTGTTGAAAAACATGACGACTCCATCACATTATCAACCTTCTCTCACACTTGCAAAAGCACTTTCCATTACATTGTTCCTGATGATACTTGCTAATTTTTCTTTTGCCCAGGATAGTTCAACCGCGGAAATTAAATCCGACTCGCTCGATAAGTTGAATGGTTATACCCAGGTATATTATTTTAGTCCCGGCCACCAAGCACGAGCAAAAAGTATTGCCGATTTTATGGAGAATGCCGGCAGGTTTTTTCAACAAGAGATTGGATTTACACCCCAAGCGACGCTTTATATTCTCGCCCCTCAACATTGGAAGTCGATTGCAGCGAAGCCGCTTCAGGAGGTTTATGGATTCCCTCATAATCTTGATCGTGGTCGATTGGTAATCGCTGCCGAAGACAATGATTTTTGGCGCAGTTTTTCGCCACCATTCGATAAACTTCCCTCGCCAATGGCCACAGCTGTAAAGCAAGCGTACGGAAAACCAGACGGGTCATTCAGTATGATGCCATTCTTTGATTTGCTTGCGCTGCATGAAATGGGACATTCATACACGGGTCAGGCAGGACTAAAAATGCATCGTCACTGGATGGGTGAATTATTTGTAAACGTAATGTTGCATACCTACATCGCTGAAAAAGAGAAAGAGCGCTTACCAGCCCTCGAAGTGTTTCCGAATATGGTTGTTGGAAGTGGTACGGCCGAATTCAAATACACGAGCCTGGAGGACTTTGAAAAATTGTATCAAACGTTGGGAATGGGGGCAAGGAATTATGGTTGGTATCAATGCAAATTACATTCTGCAGCAAAAGATATTTACAATGCCGGGGGAAAGTCCGTGTTATTGAAATTATGGAAAGCATTAAAGGAGCACCAGGAAGATTTCACTGACGAACAATTTGCTATCATGTTAGGGAAGGAGGTTCATCCATCAGTAGCGAATGTATATTTGAATTGGAATAAGTAACAGGAGTTACGCAATTGAATAATTATCATTGTGTAACTTGGGTCGCTCGCGCAAAAAGCATTTTCATCAATTAACCTCGTATGGAAACGAACAAGGCTGACGACAAATCAATAGTTGCTTCGGATGCGTATTATCATGGTACAAAAGCAGATTTAAAACCTGGCGATTTAATTGTCCCCGGCTTCAATTCAAATTATGGAACCAGGAAGAATGCAAAATTCATT
>JACMLR010000005.1 GCA_014379515.1 Chitinophagaceae bacterium | reverse complement strand
CTATTTCCTCACAATCTTCCACTTTCCGTTTTCCGTCTGGCTAGGGAGTTTTTCATTTGTATTACTTGCGTTTGGTGTTTTGGCTGGAATGCTTGGCGTTATCTCCATCATCTCAGTTGCAAATGACATCAACCTGCATGTCTTCATTTTTCTGCTATGCGTTGTTGTCGGTCTAATACCTGGCTTTGAGCCGCATGAGGCGCGCTTAACGACCACAATGCCAGCAAATACAAAGCCTTTCAGCACTCGCCCTGATCTCAAGACTTACTTTGGCAATTGGCTTTCCGTCCGCGCAACTGCGATCGATAGCGCTGTCACCTACCCGGTATATTTTATTTTGGCTGATGGAGGTGCATCTCGTTCTGGTTACTGGACCGCAGGTGCATTGAGTAAATTACAGGATTCAACCAAAGGCAAGTTTGGTAATCACCTGTTTTGTCTCAGTGGAGCATCAGGCGGAAGTGTTGGCAATGGAAGTTTTTTTGCTTTGATCAACCAACAGAAGAATGGAATTCCGGTTGGTAATTTCGGTCTTGAAACCCGGGCTTATTTACAGGAAGACTTTCTCACGTACACGCTCGGTCGCATGCTCGGCCCGGACTTTGTACGTTTCGTACTGCCCATCTGGTTTATAGACGATCGCGCTGCTGCACTTGAACATGCAATGGAAAATGGTGGCTCCGGTTCCGATCGTTTATCGCGTAAAATGGCAACCAATATCTCCGACATGATTCCTTTTCAGCAGAACAATAAAGACATTCCTGTACTGTTTATCAACGTCACTCGAATGCAGGATGGCCGGCCAGGGCTGATCAGCAATATTCGCCTCGACGAAAACACTTTTGGAAAACGGCTGGATGTTTTAGGCAGGCTGGATTCCAATCAGAATATGAAACTCAGTACTGCAGTAATAATGGGCGCGCGATTTCCATATGTAAGTCCGGCCGGAAGAATTGATAGCAGCTATTATGTTGATGGTGGATATTTTGATAATTCAGGAGCTGGTGCCGTTCACGAAATGATCATCCAACTCCAACGGATGATAAAAGATTCTCTCGCGCAAAACCCATCTCATCGCGTAAGCAAATTAAAATTTACGGTTGTCCATGTTATGAATTCACCCGAGGGTGACCCTGTAATTGCGAAAGTTCATCCCCTGCAAAATGATTTGATGGCGCCTGTATTAACGCTCATTGGTTCTTACAGCACACAAACAACAGTCAATAATTTACGGCTTGTGAAGTATATGGAAGATATTAATCGGAATCGATCTGGTTACTACAAAATCAACCTGTATCAAAAAATCCGTGATCCATTAAATCCATCAAGGAGAGATACCATCGAAGAATTCCCAATGAACTGGACAATCTCAAACCACTATCGGTTACGGATGGATAAGCGATTAGATCTTAATCCTGAGCTCAATCGCATCTTAGTGGAGTTGGCAAATCAATCCAATTAGCGCATAGAAAGTTAAGTAAGATCATGGGCTTCAATGGCGACACCATGCGGGTCGAATCATGTAAAAATTTCCGCGTACTTGCCTGCGTGCCGAAAACTTGCTACTTTGAACTTACCTAAAACAACCCCCAATGAACCAAACAACCAACGAATTGAATCTTTTACAGGATTTCGATGACGAGATGCAAGTGCAACCTGCATCAAAAGGCGCGCGATTTTTTACATTACTCATAGATCTTGCGTGTTATTATGCCCTGGCTGTAATATACGGCTTCATTTTCGGTCTGGCTCTTGCATCCAATGGTGGCGACATACAAGACAGCTACCTGTTTCAAAATACTGGTTCAGCCCTCTTTCTTCGATACCTGATTAGCTTCGCACTGTTCCTTACATACTACACAATTATGGAAGGGGCGACGAAGGGACGCACAGTCGGTAAATTTATTACGGGCACACGTGCAGTTAGAGAAGACGGTAGCGCTATCACCTGGAAGGACGCATTTCTTAGAACGCTCTGCAGATTTGTGCCCTTTGAACCATTCAGTGGTCTTGGCGTTCGCCCATGGCATGATGAATGGACAAGAACGGAGGTTATAAAAAAATAAACTAGTTATTACCAGGTAAAAAAGGTGACGAATAATCTTCGTCACCTTTTTTCATTTCATACTGTAATCAATTATTTCGGCTGATCCTTCCACCTCCAAAGATGCATACAGGCAAACGTTCTGTACGGACTCCATTTGCTTGAGATTCGGATCATATCTTCTTTGAATTTCTTCTTATCGTCCCGGCTCAATTTATAAATACCGATCATAGCATTCTGGATTCCCAGGTCATCGATCGCAAAAACATCTGGCCGACCCAACGCGAACATTAATAACATTTCCACTGTCCACCTTCCAACTCCTTTAATCTCGGTCAAATATTCAATCACTTCTTCGCTACTCATTTTATTGAGCGTTTTCCAATCCATTCCCTTGTCTATTGCGAACTGCGCAACATTGTGTACGTATCTTGATTTTGCATTCGATAATCCAATCGAACGCAATTTCTCAAGTGGCACCGAAAGTATTTGTTCGGGTGTTGGTTCCTTACCATTGAATAAATCTAAAAAGCGTTGATAAATTACAGCAGCAACTTTTACCGAGAGTTGCTGGCTCATGATCGATCCACATAGATAAATACACAGATTCTTGCGTTGCGAAAGTGACAACACACCTTGCTGCTGAATTAGCTTGACAAATTTTTTGTCCTTTTCAAAATGAGTTTGATAAGTTGTTGCGACCAACTCTTTGCCATTCTTCTGACTGTTCTTTCCCGCCATAATTTTTTGTTGGCTTATTTTCAGGAGAACGAAATACTCACTCCTCCATCTTTTTCATCTTTCATGTCGATTCCAAGTTGTTGAAGTTGATTGCGGATCTTATCGGAAGTTGCATAGTCTTTTTTGCTTCTTGCATCTTTACGAATTTCAGCCAGCAATTGAAGCACGCCACCCAACTTTCCATCTTCTTTCTCCGACTCTCCTTTCAATCCGAAAACGGATTCGAGATATGTATGAAATTTTGTTTGGAGTTCCGTCAACGTTCGGAGGCCAATATCATTTAGTTTGATATGTCCATCTTTCAAAGAATTTATTACCGGGACTAGTTCAAACATATTGGCGAGCACCTTTGCGGTGTTCAAATCATCCATCATAAATTCATCGAGCTCGGACGACAGGCGCATCACTTTTGCAACCAATGTTTCATCACTACCACCTTCTGCAATTCCTGCATTATCTGAAAGAATTTTATTTAGGTTTTGATAGGCTTCCCACATACGTTTCAATCCTTTCTCGGATGCCTGTAGAGCCTCATTACTAAAATCAAGCGTACTTCGATAATGCGTTTGCAAAATAAAAAACCGAATCGTCATTGGCGAATAAGCCTGCTGAAGCAATGGATGCTGTCCGCTGAATAGATGAGTCAGCATTATTTGATTGCCATAACTTTTGCCCATCTTCTTTCCGTTGATGGTGATCATATTATTATGCAACCAGTACCTGGCGGGTTCATGGCCTCCATGGCAAATACTACTTTGTGCAATTTCAGATTCATGGTGTGGGAACATCAGGTCCATTCCACCGCCATGTATATCGAATTGTTCTCCGAGATATTTGCTACTCATTGCCGAGCATTCAATATGCCAACCGGGAAAACCGATACCCCATGGACTCACCCATCGCATAATATGCTCAGGCGCTGCCTGTTTCCACAATGCAAAATCTTCGCGGTTGTGTTTTTCATCCTGCCCATCCAGCTCGCGGCCTATTTCGGATCGGGAAGATGCCGATTGCAAATCATCCAGCACGCGGCCACTTAATTTTCCATACGGATAATTATCAGCATACTTTCTTACATCAAAATAAACGGAGCCATTTACTTCATATGCATAACCAGCGCTTATGATCTTCTTGATCATTTCTATTTGTTCAACGATATGACCTGTTGCTGTTGGTTCAATCGTCGGTTCCAGGTTATTGAATTCGTGCATTGCCCAATGAAAGAGGTTGGTATATTTTTGTACCAATTCCATCGGTTCCAATTTCTCAAGTACAGCTTTCTTTGAAATTTTATCTTCCGCTTCGCGACCCTCTTCCTCAAAATGCCCGGCGTCGGTGATGTTCCTAACATACCTGACTTTATAACCAAGATGCATTAGATACCGGAATACAACATCGAACGTAATAAATGGACGGGCATGTCCAAGATGACTTTCGCCGCTTACAGTTGGTCCGCACACATACATTCCTACATGTCCCTTTGTAATAGGTTCAAACAATTCCTTTTGCCTTGTATAAGAATTATAAACTTTTAAACCACTCATGATGACTTGTTTTTCGCTCTGCGAGTAAAACTCGACTCCTTAATTGAACTGGTGAATAAAAAAAGGGTGAATAAATTTGATTATCCTGAAATGAAAGGACAGCAACAAATCGAGCAGGTATGGGAGCTTCTGGCCATGGCGACAAATATATGTAAATCCGTCAATCTCTCAACGCCACTGCAGGTCAGTTATAACCGGGTAGTGATCGGAGTAGGGTAATACAGTGCGTTTAACTTGCGTCACCACGAAGCGGTCGTCGGCAAGTAAATAATCGATTCGCAAAGTTGGTGACACATACCTGTACGTTCTACCGAGACCAGCTCCTTGTTCAATAAATGCATCCTGCCGGTCGCCCTTAATTTTGAAGTAAGTATAAGAGTTAGGTACGTCGTTAAAATCTCCACAAATTATTTCGGGGTGAGGGCTTTCATCGAGTTTATCGCGAACCAACTGTGCTTGTGACGCTCTAAAATGATATCCTCTTTTTAATTTATTTAGAATGAAACGCGAAGCTTCCACCATACTATCATCCGCAGATTTTATTTTTTCGAGGTTGCGATAATCATCCTGCCGAAGCAATACCGATTGCAAATGAGTAGTAAAGATTCGAAGTGTTTTGCCGCGGAAAATAATATCGGCACTTATTAAACTTTCTGCTGCCGGTCGAATTGCCTGCCAGGAATATTGAATGCGAACAGTGTCGGTCAATGGGAATTTTGAAAAGATTGCAACTCCAGCATTATACAATCCCCAACTTATTTCATGATCGCGAACCCAATAATGATAGGGATATCCAAGTTCAGTAATATCGTTGATGTTGCTGTAGCTTGCCTTTTTGTGTTGATTGGCTTCAAGAAATTCCTGGAAGCAAAGAACGTCTGCGTTTTGATCGTCTATAAATGAGAGCATCTCTTTCCTGCGAGACTTCTGACTTTTATCCTTTTTCGTTTGTTCATCGAACCATTGAACATTCCATGTTAGAATTCGTAACGTGTTACTGTCTTTTTTTAAAGCGAATTCTGAACTGAAATTGAATCCAATCAAAGCGCGAACATTTGTAAACGAAAGCAACAGCGCCACCAATGAAAGCAGTGCCCATCGCGAACGAAAGATCAACCAAAAAATAATGAACGCCAGGTTCAGTACAAGCAGAAAAGGAAAAGCGAGACCAAGCACGGCAATAAACCAAAATTTCTGTGGATTTAGGAATGAGTTTGTACATGCAAGCAGGAAGCAAATTACCAGCAGAACATTTGAGACAATAAAAACCCTTTTGGTAAATGTTCGGACGAAAGCTGCCATGTTTTAAATTTACAGGTTCTCGTCCTCCGCTGCTCTTTTCAGGATTTGTTTTTCTTCGTCTGTCAGTTGCTGATATCCTTTCTCCCCGATTTTGTCGAGAATTGCATCAATTCTTTTTTGAGTAAGATTAGGTACTTTTTTATACGGCTGTGCGCCGGCCGTGTTGTAGTAGTATTCTTCTTTGCGAACTCGTTGCGGAACTACAGAAGCCTTTGGACTAAACAATTCGTTGAACCATGTAAACAGCCGATTCATTCCAAGACTCCAATCGCGTCCTTTTCTGAATTGCAACATGAATAGCGCTCCAAAGATGCCGCCACCAATATGCGAGATGTGACCTCCGGCATTTTTATCATCTGCAATCATCGCAATGTCGATGATAAGATAAATAGCCGTAATCACCCAAAGCGGAATTCCACCGTTGATCATTGGAAAGAAGCGATAATTGGGAGCAAGCAGGGTAGTAGCAATTGCAATCGCCATAACGCCCGCGCTAGCACCCTCAAGAGTGGAAACACTCGCCCTTG
>JACMLR010000472.1 GCA_014379515.1 Chitinophagaceae bacterium | reverse complement strand
TGTTTTTAACGTGGTCACGAAAGAAATGGATTCTGTTGCCGCGTATAAAGAGGAAACGGGTAAAAATCTTTTTGAAGAAATTATTGGAGCCGAAGAAAAGGATGAGCTGCGAGTGATTTCAAGCAATTCAAACGCCCTTGCATTCATTCCATTCTTTGCACGATTTGCCTATGAAACGTATGTGTTTCCCCGCAAGCGGCATGCGACCCTTATCACAATGAGCGACGAAGAACTTTATGATCTGGCCGAAGTTTTTCAACAAGTCACGAAAAAATTTGATGCAAATTTCAATGCCAGCTTTCCTTACATATTAGCCGTTGCCCAGGCACCGGTAGATAATACTCCCTATCCTGATTATCATATGCATTTGATAATTTGCCCCCCACTGCGTCAGCCAGGATTGCAAAAATTCCTGGCAGGTCCGGAAACAGGAGCCGATACATTTATGGCCGATACTATTCCTGAAGAAAAGGCGGCAGAACTAAGAAAGCTTAAAGTATGAGTGAATTTTTTCTGCCAGGCATTCCAATATTCGAGGCTTCCGCTCCCGGAAGGATGGATGTTATGGGTGGAATTTCGGACTACAGTGGTTCGCTGTTGTTGCAAATGCCTATCAGGGAAACCACGACAGTAAAAGTGCAGCGCCGTTCTCAAAACGATCGTATCCATATCAAAACCAAATCATCGAATGTAATTGATGAGTTTGTCATCTCTCTCGATCAACTCTCCACTACTGATCACCTTTCTTTTGTTAATTCCATTTCAACGCAGCCTGGCGGTGATTGGGCAGCTTATATACTTGGCTGTATTTTCGTTTTGGCGAGAAGCAAACAGTTGCATTTCGATGGAATGAACATATTTGTTGAATCATCGGTTCCGGTAGGAAAAGGAGTATCATCCTCTGCCGCTCTTGAAATGGCAACACTGTGTGCGCTTTCAAAGATGCACGGTCTTAAACTTTCATCTACAGACCTGCCGTTGATTGCACAGCAAGCGGAAAATCAAATCGTCGGTGCTCCATGCGGACTGATGGACCAGCTAACCAGTCACCTCGGCGAAAGGAACAAATTGCTTCCATTAATTTGTCAGCCCCACGACGTATTCCCATCGTTCTCCCTTCCTAAATCAATATCGTTTTGCGGCATTGATAGCGGAATCCGCCACGCAGTAAGCGGTGCTTCGTATAGCGATGTGCGCGCCGCGGCTTTTATGGCATACACTATCATTGCAACCAGTACCGGCATTTCAACAGACAAGCTCAAACCGGTGAAGGCATCGGGATTGTGGGATCAATTGCCCTTTAAGGGATACTTATCAAATATTCCTCAATCTTTGTTTGAATCTTCATATAAATACTTGTTGCCCGATCAGATTTCCGGAGCAGAGTTTATCAGCCAGTATCAATTATCAATTGATCAAACAACATCTATTATTCCGGACAAAATATATCGCCTACGGGCATGCGCTGAACATCCTATCCGGGAAAACTTTCGTGTGCAGACATTTTTAATGTTGTTGCGACAGTTTTCAAAATCGCGGGATAAAAACGAAGTACTGAAGCTATTAGGTGAGTTGATGTATCAGAGCCACGCCGGTTACTCAAGCGTTGGGTTGGGAAATGATCGTACCGATGAACTTGTCGAAATGGTTCGGTCTGCCGGCCCCGAACGACAGGTATATGGAGCGCGTGTTACTGGCGGCGGCAGTGGCGGAACCGTTTGTATTCTTTGTTATGGGAAAGATGGAAAAGATACTGTCCGATCGATCTTCAATGAGTATCGCAAAACGAATGGCATTAAAAGCTACTTTTTTACCGGGAGTTCTGATGGCGCGATGCTATCGAATAAGCTGGATACAATGTGACTATTTACAAGGACCAATTTCTTCATCAACTAAATCCTTGAACTGAAGCGCAACGTCCTTCCTTTGTTCGCCCAATAACGTTTTTACAAAAAGTATCGCCGCATAATTTCTACATTTATCGACATACGGCCATGTGCCAAAGAGGCCCGGGCTGCTAATCACTGTCGCTTTACCGTTAGCATCAACTTCCTGTATCCACTCGCCAAGTCCATAGCTAAATCCTTCGGCGGCTTTCGGGGTAAATTTCACTGGCAACCCTTCACCCTGGACTTTCTGCATTTCTGCAAGCGCGGCTTCACTAAGAATTTTCTTGTTCTCAAACGTTCCGTTGTTTAAGATCATGATCAAAAAATTCATGTAATCATTTGCCGTTGATTTCGCCCCGGCCGACGGATCTGTTGCATTTCCCTCGTCATTTGTAAAAGAGGTCGCACGCATCTTTAGTGGACGCGTAATTCGTTCCGAAACGAGTCGCTCAAAAGGTTTTTTGCCAATGATTTCGCAAACGCGTGCGGCAATATTTAAACCATAATTTCCATAGTAAAATTCCTCTCCGGGATTATTTGACACTTCTTTTGATGCAATGGCATCCACTTGCTCTTCTAAACTTTGGAATTTCTTTCGGTCCAAAAGTTTCCCAACCCGACCTCCCTCTCTTTCAATCCCCGTTGTATGTGAAAGGCAATGGCGAACCGTTACATAACTTTTCATGTATTTGCTGAACGAAGGAATGTATTGACTTATAGGCGCATCAAGTTCTAACTTGCCCTGGTCGACAAACGTCATCACCAATGCGGCGGTTAACCACTTACTCGCGCTTGCAATCGGTGCGGACGTCTTTGCATTGAACTCGCCAATCTCTTTCTGATAAATTATTTTTCCATCTTTATACACGAGAGCAACAACATTATTCCCCAGCATTTTTTGATTGCGTTGCAACAACTGATCGACGCCGCTGAAATCCGGTTGGGCCAATGATGACTGAAAGAATAACAGCAAAAGTGCAACGGGCGTGACTTTCATGCAGATACGAGAGAATGAATATGACATATGTTCGGAAAAGTTTACTTGGATTGAGATTTGATATACGGATGAAGTTACCGTTTAGTTGGCATTGGTCTGGGTAACAAGGGATTCTTCACACAAACAGATTGAACTATGAACTTAGGAAACTTCACAATAAAAGCTGCTGAAGCCTTTCAACAAGCACAGCAATTAGCATTTAATTCACAAAACCCGAATATTGAGCCGGAACACATCCTTAAAGCACTTCTTGAACAACAGGATTCCCCGGTTGATTACCTGCTGAAGAAAAATAACGTCACGTTGAATTTGCTTGATACCAAGCTCGACGAACTTATTGCGAAGCTGCCGAGGGTATCCGGCACCGAACCCGCACAACAAATTAGCAGGGATGCGAATAGCATCGTGTTAAGAGCCGGAGCGGCATTAAAGGCGTTTGGAGATGAGTTCATTACTCCGGAGCATTTACTCATTGCAATCGTTCAGGGCAATGACGGTACTGCGAAACTCCTAAAAAATGCGGGTCTTAGCGAAAGCGGTTTGACAGCCGCGATCCGCGAATTGCGGAAAGGCGACACCGTTACATCTCAAACTCAAACCCAGGAATTCAACGCACTTAATAAATACGCGAAGAATTTAAATGAGATGGCAAGGCAGGGAAAACTTGATCCGGTTATCGGTCGCGATGAGGAAATAAGAAGAACCTTACACATTCTTTCGCGTCGCACAAAAAACAATCCAATCCTTGTTGGTGAACCAGGAGTGGGTAAAACAGCAATCGCCGAAGGTATTGCTCATAGGATAATGAATGGTGACGTTCCCGAAAATTTAAAATCAAAGATCATTTTCGCGCTTGATATGGGATTGCTCATTGCCGGCGCAAAATATAAGGGCGAGTTTGAAGAAAGATTGAAAGCCGTTATTAAGGAAGTAAGTGGGAGCGACGGCGAGTTGATATTGTTTATTGATGAGATCCATACACTTGTTGGCGCCGGAGGTGGTGAAGGTGCAATGGATGCAGCCAATATTTTGAAACCTGCGCTGGCTCGCGGTGAATTAAGAGCGGTCGGTGCCACAACATTAAATGAGTATCAGAAATATTTTGAAAAGGATAAAGCACTTGAACGTCGGTTTCAGAAAGTATTAATTGATGAACCTACGGTGGAAGATGCAATTTCTATTCTTCGTGGATTAAAGGACAGGTACGAATCGCACCACCACGTCCGGATCAAAGATGAGGCAATCATTGCCGCAGTGGAACTTTCCAGTCGATATATCACCGATCGGTTTTTACCAGATAAGGCAATTGATCTCATCGATGAAAGTGCAGCGAAACTTAGATTGGAAATGAATTCGATGCCTGAGGAACTAGATACACTTGAACGCCAGATCCGACAGCTCGAAATTGAAAGAGAAGCGATCAAACGTGAAAACGATGATCAAAAGCTCAAACAACTCAACACCGAAATTGCCAATCTATCGGTTGAAAGGGATACTCTAAAAGCGAAATGGAGGGAGGAGAAAGACCTGGTCGATAAAATTCAAAATGCAAAAGCTGGTATTGAATCATTGAAACATGAAGCTGAGCAAGCCGAAAGGAATGGTGATTACGGAAAAGTAGCGGAGATCCGGTACGGAAAAGTAAAAGAACAAGAGGCATTGATTGTTCAATTGACTTCAACACTCGCAAATAGCTCTGAGAAAAGATTGCTAAAGGAAGAAGTAGATGCCGAAGACATTGCAGAAAGTGTGGCGAAGGCAACTCGCATCCCGGTAACGAAAATGCTGCAAAGCGATAAGGAGAAGTTGCTAAAACTTGAGCAACATCTGCATGAGCGTGTTGTTGGCCAGGAAGAAGCTATAACCGCAGTTGCAGATGCTATTCGTAGAAGCCGTGCTGGCCTGCAGGATCCCAAAAAGCCAATTGGTTCTTTTATATTTCTGGGCACTACTGGAGTTGGTAAGACCGAACTTGCAAAGGCACTTGCCGAATATCTGTTCGATGATGAAAGCATGATGACGCGAATCGATATGAGTGAATACCAGGAAAAGCATACAGTTAGTAGGTTGGTTGGCGCCCCTCCTGGATATGTAGGATACGATGAAGGTGGACAGCTCACGGAGTCGGTTAGGCGCAAACCCTACAGCGTTGTGTTGTTGGATGAAATCGAAAAAGCGCATCCGGATGTTTGGAACGTGTTGTTGCAGGTATTGGATGATGGCCGACTGACGGATAATAAAGGGCGCGTAGTGAACTTTAAGAATACGATTATTATTATGACCAGCAATATCGGCAGTCACTTAATAATGGAAAGCTTTGAAAATGTCAAAGAGAAGGATATGGAGAGTGCGATGGATGAAGCACGTGAGTCTGTGATGAGTTTGTTGCGCCAAACTATTCGGCCAGAATTCTTAAACCGTGTTGATGAGATCATTATGTTCCAGCCCCTGTTGAAACGGGAAATAATGGAAATAGTAAGTATCCAGTTGAATGGTCTGAAAAAACTCGTTGCTCAAAGTGGCATTCAATTGCAGTTTAGCGACTACGCTCTTGAATTTCTTGCGGACCAGGGATTTGATCCACAATTTGGCGCGCGGCCTCTAAAGCGTGTGATTCAGAAAGAAATTATCAATCAACTAAGTAAACGAATCCTTGCAGGTGATATTGAAAAGGATAAACCTGTATTGGTTGACGTGTTCGATAATACAGTTGTCTTTCGAAACGAGATTCCTGAACGCGTTAAGTAAAACGATATGAACATTCCATTCCCCGCAAAATGCGGGGATTTTTTTTGAAGAATAATGAACGTTCAATATTGTACTTTTAATTTTCATTCGTTTACTATGTCACCATTCAACCGAAGACGTTTTCTTCGCAACACTGGTCTTTCGATATTGCCCACTTTGTTGCCAGCAGTTAGCGCAATCGCAAATGAGCGTTCTCAACTTCCACAAGCCGCAAAAGTAATTCGTTTTTTTTCGGATAGTGCTCCGTTCGAAGTTGGTGAATACGCGGATCTT
>JACMLR010000471.1 GCA_014379515.1 Chitinophagaceae bacterium | reverse complement strand
ATACTTGAACGCGGAGCAATGTTGTTGATGAACAAACGGTCGACCCGCGTGCGGCCCCAGCTTGATGACAAAATTTTGCTAAGCTGGAATGCACTTGCGGTTGGATCCTATTGCCGGATGTTTGCAGCGCTGGGCGATGAAGCTTTTTTAGAAAGGGCGGTGAAAACCATGGAGTTTCTTTTGAAGCAGTTTAGAGCTGGGCATATGTTTTGCCATACGTATAAGAATGGCGAAGCAAGGCAGCCCGCATTTCTCGATGATTATGCGTATTTGATTCAATCTTTAATATTGTTGCAGGAAGTAAGTTCCGATGCGGGGTATCTGCAAACGGCAAGGGAGTTGACTGAACTGGTCATTCGGGAGTTTGGGGAAGAGGAGACTGGTTTCTTCTTTTATACACATGCCAACCAACAGGATGTGATTTTACGTAAGAAGGAGATATATGATGGTGCAGTTCCGTCGGGTAATGCAGTGATGGCGTTAAATCTTTACCAGCTTGCAATAATTTTCGATAACAGAAGTTGGGAGGAGAGAGCAATGACGATGATGAGTGCAATGCAGCAGACGGTTACCAGGCATCCCGGATCTTTTGGAATTTGGGCGAGTTTTGGTCAGTCACTGGCACATGGCATTCCGGAAATTGCGCTTGTAGGGGAAAACTTTAAGAAACGGCAGAGTGAATTTTTGCGTACTTTCATTCCCCTTAAGATTTTCCAGTCCGCGACCCACCCTAACGAACAATTTCCGCTTTTAGCGGGAAAACCCCATACCCCGGTACCGCAATTCTACCTGTGCAAACAATATAGTTGCCAAAATCCTGTTACTGAGACGAGTGGATTGATTCGGCTGCTTGAAGCTGTGTAAAACTTAATCTTATTTCGAATACAATATTTTGATTTCAAGCACCGTTTAAATCCTTGCCTTAATCCGGTATTGTACTTATTAAAATAAAATTCTAAACTTGTGATGCAGTCGGTAAAACATTATTTTTGCCCAATACCCTTTAAAATTATGAAAATGAAAAACCTATCCGCCTTTGCAATCCTGATGACAATGTTGATTGTCACGGGATGTGGTAAAATAGGCAAGAAATCCGCTAAGGGCTTACCCAACGACGGTCAGTTGCACGGAGTTGCGCCTGGAAGTAAGTACAACCTCACAAAGCCTACGGGCATGGTCTATGTACCACCTGGAACCTTTCACATGGGACCAAGCGATGAGGACATTAACTATGCTTATACAGCACGAAACAAACAAATCTCTATTAACGGTTTCTGGATGGATGCCACCGAGATTACAAACAACGAGTATCGTCAGTTTGTGAATTGGGTTCGGGATTCTACTGCTGCTGAAAAAATGCAGCTCGGAAAAGAAGTTGATGGTGATTTCCAAATCGACTGGAAAAAGGCAAGTACCATTAAATATGGTGATAAATCAACAGTTGAGAAACTGGATGTGATGATCCTTACTCCTGAAAACAGAGTTTTCGGAAAGAAAGACATCGATCCTTCTAAACTTGTTTATCATTCTGAAACGTTTGATCTGAAAGAAGCTGCCCGTCGTGAAAACGCGAGCAAGCCACGCTCACAGTTCATCGTTAAAAAAGACATCGCTATCTATCCTGATACATTGATCTGGATTCGTGATTTCAGTTATTCTTACAATGAGCCGATGACCAAGCGTTATTTTTCGCACCCGGCTTTCGGAAACTATCCTGTTGTAGGGGTTAGCTGGAAACAGGCTACTGCTTTTGCTGAATGGAGAACTCACTACCTGAATTCTTTCCTTGAGTCGAAGAAGAGAGCTACTGAATCAGATTTCCGTCTTCCAACTGAAGCTGAGTGGGAATATGCAGCTCGTGGCGGTCGTTCTCAGTCTATGTTCCCATGGGGTAACTATTACCTGAGAAACCGTAAGGGTTGTTTGCTTGCAAACTTCAAACCTGGTCGCGGTAACTATCCAGAAGATGGTGGTTTCTACACTGTTCGTTCCGACGCTTATTGGCCAAACGACTTCGGTCTGTATTGCATGGCGGGTAACGTAGCTGAGTGGACATCTTCACTTTTTTACGAAGGAGCTTACAATTTTCAGCACGACATGAACCCGGACATTCGTTTCAACGCAAAGGATTCAGATCCTCCACGTATGAAGCGGAAAGTAACCCGCGGTGGTAGCTGGAAAGACGTAGGATATTACCTGCAAACAAGTACCCGTAACTACGAGTACATGGACACAGCGAAATCTTATATCGGCTTCCGTTGCGTAATTGATTTACCACCTACTCAGAAAAAGCGTTAAAATTTCGTTTATAGCAAAATTTTAAATCACTCTTTACCGTTATTGAATTGATTTCATTCAAAAATCATAAGAGCATTATATTCTCAAAACCCTAATAAAATCCGTTTCCTAACCTTTAAATTAAAAAATCATGGCTGGAGTTTCTAAATCTACTGAAAGACTGGTGAACGTAGTTGTATGTATGGGCGCTGCAATTGTAATCTTTGGCGCCTGGCAGAAAATTACGCACCAACCGTTAGCTGACTTCTTTTTGACCGCAGGTCTTATCACAGAAGCAGTGATATTCGTTGTATACGCATTCTTACCACCTCCGGGATCAGAAATGCATGCTCTTGCTGAAGCTCTACCAAAGCTTGCTGCAGGAAGTTCAGGCAACCCAGCTCTCGATAAAATGGACAAAATGCTGCAAGAAGCAGACATCACTCCAGCAAATCTTGGTCGTTTAAGCGAAGGTTTCAAAAAGCTTGGAACATCCGTTGATAATATTGCAGACGTATCTGGTGTAGTGAAATCTACCAATGATTATGCAAAGAAAACTCAGGAAGCAGGTGTTGCACTTGATTCAATGAAGACTGCATATCAAAATGCTGCTTCTACAATGGGTCACTTCAATTCTGCAGCTGAAGGAACCAAGCATTTCCACGAGCAAGTACAGGTATTGACTAAAAATTTAGGTTCATTGAATGCAATCTATGAACTCGAGTTACAGGATACAAACAATCACCTTAAAGCGATGAACAGCTTCTACAGCAACCTGGTTCAGGCATCTGAAACAATGCAGGGAAGTGTAACGGATGCTAAGAAAGCTCACGAGCAAATCGGCAAACTTGCTGGTAACCTTAGCAATCTGAATACCATTTATGGTAACATGCTCAGCGCAATGCAAGGCCGTTAATCCGGGGATCATATCCTATACTCATGTAAACAATATCATGAATAACAAAATTATTGTTTAAACAGAAAAACCTAAATCGATGTCTTTACCTAAAGAGCCCCGGCAGAAGATGATCAACATGATGTATTTAGTGCTTACAGCATTGCTGGCACTGAATGTATCAACCGAGGTCATCAATGCATTCAAAACAGTTAATGCTACTATCAATAATGCTAATGGTGTTCTAACCGGCAACAATAGCAATATCTACACATCATTCGAAGAGAAAGCCAAGGATCCAAAAACAGCTGAAAAGACTGCTATCTGGAAACCGAAAGCCGATCGTGCTAAGGAATTAGCCGCTCAACTCTACAGTCATATCGACAGCCTTAAAGAAAGAGTAAAAAGAGAAGCGGGTTATAACCTTGCAAAAGGTGATACTACTGACTGGACTGATAATCTTGATGCCACTACCCGCGTTCTTGATAAAGAAGGCGAAGGCGAAAAGTTGCTGGCTAAATTAACTCAGTTCAAAAAGGACATGCTTAGCATCGATCCGGAAATTGCAAAAGAATTTGCAACTAAACTTCCAATCGATTTGAGTACACCAAAATCTTCAACAGGATCTAAAAATCAGACCTGGACTACGAGCTATTTCCATATGACTCCGGCTATCGCGGGTCTAACAATTCTGAGCAAGTTTCAGAATGACGTAAAAAGCTCTGAAAACCAGATCGTCACTTATTGCCATAACAAGATCGGCGAAGTTGCCGTACGTTTCGACAAATATGGTTTCGTAGGTGGATTGAGTTCCAGCTATGTAATGCCAAACGAAAAAGTACAGGTTTACGCAGGTCTTGGTGCTACCAGCTCTGCTGCCGCTCCAACGATTCTTATCAATGGACGTCCGGTACAGGCAGGTGCCGATGGTATCGCCCTTTCTGAATTTGCTTCTGGTGGAACGGGTTCCGGTAAGGTTCACGTTACTATCAAGTACAAAGACCAGGATGGTCTCGACAAAACAATTGAGAAAGATCTTCCTTATACAGTAGGTTCTCCATCGGGTGTTGCAGTTTCTGCAGACAAGATGAACGTATTGTATATCGGTGTTGAAAACCCTCTTACAATCACAGCGGGAGTTGGTAGCGAAAAAGTTTCTGCTTCCTTCTCTGGTGGTACGCTCACTAAAGTTGGTGGTCCAAAATGGATTGCTAAACCAACTACACAAGGTGAACATAACATCAACGTGATCATTGAAGGCAAATCAACTCCTGTTAAGTTCAGGGTTAAAAGATTGCCAGATCCATTTGCTTATGTAGGTCAAAAACGGGGTGGTTCAATGCCAGCTGCAGACTTCAAAGCAATGGGTGGTTTGATCGCTCGTCTTGATTCAGATTTCGAAGCTCCATTCCGCGTCATTAGCTATACCGTTGGTGCATTGGGTGGTAAATATCCAACGTATCAGATCGCTAACAACCAGGGCAACCGTTGGAGTGGTGCTGCAGAAACGTTGATTAATGGTGCTACACCAGGTACTGCCATCTTCTTCGATAATATCAAAGTTGTTGGTCCTGATGGAATCACAAGAGATCTTCCACAGATGTCATTTAATTTGAAATAATATAAAAGGGTACTAATGAGAAACCGCATTCTTAAACTTTGTTTGTTGCTAGCTGTCGTTTTTACCAGCAGTGATGCAATCTACGCTCAGGCGAAAAAGCCCGTTCGCAAAAAAGCGACCAGGCCGACCACTGCCAAAAGCAAAAACACCAACAGAAATAATAATAGCAAAAATACTGGCCTTACAAGTCCTGCGAAGGATACGGTGCCAGTAGCAAAGGTTGTGGAAGCGGATCTTAAGATCGAAGCACCCCGTCCTTCGCTCCGTAACGATTATGCTTTCGATCGCAACCTGGTTAAGGAAAGAACACCACTTGCATACGAGCATATTCGTGAAGATGATGCTGCATACGTTCAGCGCGTTTGGAGAGAGATCGACGTACATGAAAAAATGAACGTTCCTTTTTCTTACAAAGCAGAAGGCGATCAGGGTAACCAACGGTTTATCATGATTCTCCTGAATGCAATTAAGAAAGAAGAAATCACTGCCTTCAGCGCCGTTGGAGGTGATGATCGCTTTACAACACCAATGGCTTTCAGGGAAATTGCTGAGCTGATGGTTGGTAAACCAGTTATCAGATCGATTCCTGATTGGGCGAATGATCCCGATGGTTCGAAAGGACTTATGAGAGACACGACAATTTCTGCCGAATTCAACGCTGATGAAACAGTGGAAAGATATTGGGTAAAAGAAGATTGGGTATTTGATAAAGAATCTTCACGTATGCATGTTCGTATCCTCGGAATCGCACCATTGAAAACAGTAAGAAACGATGATGGTTCCTTCCGTGCAGTTACACCGGCATTCTGGGTATATTATCCAGACCTTCGCCCGATGCTTGCCCGATTCGATGTTTACAATGGTAAAAACTTCGGTGCACGTATGAGCTGGGAAGAATTATTTGAAAGCCGCATGTTTGCAAGCAGAATAATTAAGTCGACTATTAATAATCCGAATGATCAATTCATTCAGTCTTATGTATCAGATCCGATTCTTAGATTACTTGAAGGTGAAAACGTAAAAGAAAAAATCTTCAACTACGAACAGGACCTCTGGTCATATTAATAAAGATCAAATCACATTGAAAGGCATCGTATAATTACGATGCCTTTTTTTATTTTATTATTCCCCAGAATGAGAACAATGAGTGCAAGGTGCAGTGCTACAAATAATTATCACTTATTACACAATAAAGTTTTTTGAAAATTCCTATGTACCTGCATTGTTTTATCAAGTGCATTTACTATTTTTACAACGGTTTTTCATAGGATATTGGATTTTAAAAACGGGGATGGATTTCTATCCGGGCCCCTTTTTTTTTTATTTAGTCTCGTCATCTGTTTTCGGTTGTGGATGAAAGTGAGCCCAAACAAGTTTCGCCCTGGATAAACCGATTAAGTCTGCTATTTCTTTCTCACTAAGATCCTGTATTCGCTTAACCGATTTGAACGTTCTCAATAACTGATCAGCAGTATTCTTTCCGATGCCCTTAATGTTTTCTAATTCATTTTTAAATGTGCCTTTACTTCGCTTATCGCGGTGAAAGTTGATCCCGAAACGATGCACTTCATCCCTGATCCTTCGTATTAATTTCAGGCTTTCACTACTGTATTCGAGCTTTACCGACTCGGTATCCCCAGTAAAGAAAATTTCCTCTTCATTTTTTGCTAATCCGACCAAGGTCATGCTTCCCGCAAGTCCGAGTTCAACAATGCTTTCCATTGCAGCGCTTAGCTGGCCCTTTCCCCCGTCGATAACCACTAATTGCGGCAATGGCGTCTGTTCATCGATGAGCCGCCTGTATCGCCTAAAAACGACCTCTTTCATCGTCGCAAAATCATTGATACCTTCAACCGTTTTCACGTTGAAATGCCGGTAGTCTTTTTTAAAGGGCATTCCATCGCGAAAGCACACCATCGCTGAAACAGGATAGCTTCCCTGGAAATTCGAGTTGTCAAAGCATTCGATATGCACGGGTACGTCCGGGAGCTGTAAATCTTCCTGCAGACGGTATAAGACCTTCTTCCGCTCACCATCATCTTTGCCTTCTAATCGGAGGATCTTTTTCTTTCGCAGTTCATCAATAAAATAATTGACGTTCTTCTCTGAAAGTTCCATCAGCTTCTTTTTATCACCACCTTTTGGAACTGTAACAACCACACCTTCTTCACTGTATTCGATTGGAAATGGAACAATAATTTCTGCAGAAATGGAATTGAACGTCGTTCGTAAATGCACAATGCCAAATGATAGAATCTCTTCGTCCGTTTCATCCAGCTTCGGCTGCAACGGGATAGTGTGCGTTTGAACAATGGTTCCGTTCTGCACCATTAAGTAGTTGACATAAGCAGCATCGCCATCTCTTAGCAGAGAGAAAACATCGGTATTAATAAACCTGTTTCCGACTATGACGGACCGCGCACTATACGCTTCCAGATGAGAAATTTTCTTTCGAACCAATTCTGCTTTCTCAAATTGCATTCCCATTGCCAGGTCTTTCATCTCGTTCCGGAAATGTTGTATCACCGGGGCGAGGTTTCCTTTTAGAATGTTTCTTATCTGTTGCAGTCCTTCATCATAGTCGGGTTGCGACTGCAATGCTTCGCAGGGACCTTTGCAATTTCCAAGGTGATATTCAAGACAGACTTTATATTTCTTTTTTTGAATGTTGGATTCAGATAGGTTGAGCTTGCACGTTCTTAATTGGATAGTAGCCCGAACGAAGTTTAACAACTCCCGAACTTTACCTACAGATGTAAATGGTCCGAGGTACTCAGATCCATCGGCGATCTTTGTCCGGGTTAAAAACACGCGCGGGAATGGCTCTTTTTTAATGACGATGTAGGGGAAAGATTTATCGTCCTTTAAATCAATATTGAATTTCGGCTGATGTTGTTTGATTAGCGCATTTTCCAAAAACAAGGCATCCTGTTCTGAGTTGACAATTGTAAACTCAATTCGTTGAATTCGCTTAACAAGTTCATGCGTTTTCCACGACGTAAACGTTTTCGTGAAATAAGAACTTACTCTCTTGCGGAGGCTTTTCGCTTTGCCAACATAGAGCAATTCATTCTTGCTATCATAATATTTATAGATGCCGGGATCAACCGGTATAGTATGCGCAATATTTTGGAATTCCCCTGCTGTCATATTCTAAAACTCCTCGCCAAAAAGATTCGGTTCCCAAATTGCTTTTTTTATAGAAGCAGTTTGTAAACCTGCCGGACCTTCTTTGCTTTCTGCAATGATGAAATATTCTTTCAACTTCCACGTCAACCGCTGCGTGATGGTCGTATCTCCTCTCAACTCTTGTTTCTCCATATAAATCCGACTCACTTTATCGAGCGCATGACCCGGAGAAACGTACACAATCACTTTTCGAAGAACGGAGGTTTGAGATTCTGTTGTGTACAAAAAGGTTGTTGATCCGGTTGCCTGATCCATCATCGAGCTTTCTTTAAAATGTTTTGTGAAAAGCTCAGGTTCCAGCTCTCCCGGAAAAAAATGTTGGGCTAATGTCAATAGTTGCGGAACCTTTATATATGCGGAATCTGTTTTATTGCCGGATTTGCTTCGTAGGAGTATTGCCGCTCCATAAGTTTCTATTTCTTTCAAATCGCCGGCGAGCATAGATTTGACGGGCAGGTATTCGCTTGCCGAATCCGCAGTAACGGGTTCGGATTTGGAGATGCTATCAGTCGCAATAGCATTGTTTTCTTTGCCTTTGCCTTCATTTGAACATGCTGCGAATGTTGCAACGATCATGAATGCTAACCAGCTAATTTTCATTGCGCAAATTTAGTAATTGCGGGTTGAAGCAAATCGATTGCAAACACTTTTCTTGAATCAGAAACCGTAGATATGAGAAACGCAGTCCGATAGTACCTGGTCGTGATAAAAGTTAAACGGGAAGCGAGTTGATAAAGGGTTTAGTGACGTTCCAAAAGGATTTAGCACATCTGCCCATTTCGCAGATTTCAGATTAACGGTATGGTACTGATAGTTGTGATGGTGGCAAATGGAACCAGGTTGATAAGAAGCTTACGAATGCACAGGAAGAATTTAGCACATCTGCATATTTGCAGATTTTCACATTAGCTGTATAGCACTAATTGTTATGATCGTGGCTCAACAAGCGAGTAGATGAGAAGCTTACTGATACTCCGGAAGAATTTAGCACATCAGCCCATTTCGCAGATTTCACATTAACGGTATGGTACTGATAGTTGTGATGGTAGCAAATGGAACCAGTTTGATAAGAAGCTTACGAATGCACAGGAAGAATTTAGCACATCT
>JACMLR010000470.1 GCA_014379515.1 Chitinophagaceae bacterium | reverse complement strand
TGTCTCCGGCTTTTTCTTCGGCTCTTCCAAATCCAGTCATTGATTTTAGCATAGTGAGGTTCAATTTGATGCAAAGTAAGGAATTGTGGGCACGTTGGTTTAATGGAGTATTCACGCATGTGCGAATGGCAAATGTGCGAATTCCTCGAGTGCAGTAGGTTGATAATATCAGGTCAGTTCGTTTCAGAGCGCATCCGAAGAAGCAAAGTATGCCAATTGCACTGTGCTAAACACTCACTGCGAACAATTCGACTAACGCACTGAAGAATTCGCACATTCGCACATTCGCAAATGCTCAACCCACACAGATAACGTTACTCCATTATTTTCTTCCACATCTCCGGTATCCTTCTAATCCAAACTAGTTCCTTCATTTTTATTTTTGCTTCTTCTACAGGTGAACCGAACCACACCTTATTTGGTTCGAGAGATGCTGGTACACCACTTTGAGCATAGACGACACTGTTATCTCCGATCGACAATGTTTTACTAACTCCTACCTGGCCCCAAAGAATGACGCCGTTTCCTATTTCTACAACACCGGCAATACCTACCTGTGCGGCAATAAGGCAATTTTTACCAATGATTGTATCGTGACCGATATGAATGAGGTTATCCATTTTCGTTCCCTGGCCAATGATCGTATCGTGTGTTACTCCACGATCAATTGTACAACCCGCACCAATTTCCACATCGTTTTCTATTAGAACACGACCGCAACTTTCCATACGCCGATACCAAACTTCGCGGTTCTTCTTATTATTATAGTAGAACGCATCAGAGCCAATAACCGTCCCCGCCTGGATGACCACATTATCGCCAATGATGCAATTATTAGCAATGGTGACATTGGGATGGATGCGACAATTCTTACCAACTAATACATGTTGACCAATAAAAACATTCGGCGCAATCCAGGTGTTTTCTCCAATACTCGCAGTGTCACTGATCATTTGTACAGCAGCATCAAATGGGCGAAAGTGTTTAACGATTGTTTGATAAGCCTCGAACGGCTGTTCAACGATTAGTAACGCTTTCCCTTCGGGAAATGCGGTTGCTTTATTTATAATGATAAATGTGGCGGGTGATTGAATGCACTTATCGTAATACTTTGGATGATCGACGAAAACAAGATCTCCTTCTTCTACTTTGTGAATCTCATTGATGCCAGTTGCAAAACCTTTTACATTGCCTTGCACTTCAGCACCGATCAAATTTGCAAGCCAATCAATAGCAACAGGAGAAGGAAATTTCATAAGTAGTATTTGTTGCAAAAGTAGGAAAGCAAGGGCGATCAGGTCCCGGAACTGCAATACGGGGAAGAATCGGAAATTATTTTCGATTTCGAAGGAGGGTGAAAATCGCCCGCGATACCGTGAATTTTTGAAGTTGATTCGTAATAAAACTGAAGCACAATTAAAAATTGCGATCAACTTTAATCACGTCGCTGAAATAAAATAATCGCGATTTCTCCAATGAAGAATGATGACGTGTTGATTTTATTTGTGATGAAGTTGAATAAAAGATTGATTGAAAAAATTCAATGAATCTAAAATGAACAATCGACAATGACCCGGGTGATCGGATGGATTTCCACAATTGCAAAACGAAATGTGAATAAAATTCTTGAGAAATATTTTTTATGTAGAACAAAATATATTTAATATTGTGTAGGGAAATTTATTTCCCGGTACTTACTAACCCATCCACATAATAAATCTCCCGGTTCTCCGGGAGATTTTGTTTTGTAAAAGACGTAAGACGTCACTTTGGATTTGTATTGATTCTATATTCGATATTCCACATTCGATATTCTAGATTCTCACTCTTACTGATAAACATAATCATACGGCAATATCTCAGCAACCTTCTTCCACGCCCAATAACCGGAATTGACAACATCATATTGTTCGTAGAAGTAACCGTTGCGTTCTATTACAAACCCATCAGCGATATCTAATATCGTAACCTGGTATCTGCTATTTGATGGTAATTTAAATTCCTCCAAAAATTTCTTATCAGGAAAAACGCTCTTGTAATTAATCCGATACTTTCCTTTCCACCCAATTAATACTTCACCGCTGTCTAATGCATACTGTTCTGTATCGTATAAGTCTCCAATGATTTTTGCTTTACTGGCTCCCTGGCTAAGATCCTCCACAATAAATCCTTCGTCAACAACATTGCTGTTATAAAAGCTTCGCATGAAGTGAAGCCTCGATCCGAGATAAGTTCTTGCCCGGTTCTTGATGAATTGAGTTCTTGCTTCCACTGTCGTGTCCATTTCCGTGAACAATGGGAAACCAGTGTACTGACTGATATTCGAATTGTAGTCGTAATTAAATGAATCGAGCTGGTAACGGATGGTATATCCCAGGGCGTAGTTATGGATCAGTACGTCTTCCCTTGCGGTAACTTTCAGCCTGTTTCTTTTTTTATTATAGAAGAAGCGTAGCGTTTCCGGGTTCATGACTTTGCAATAAGCAGCGTTTGGGGAAGTGCCGATGAAATTGGAAATGAAGAATTCACCATACTTAGCTAAACCATCAGGAACTTCATTGCTGGCGACAACGGATACTTCTGCCATTGTTTTATCCTGTTGGGGTAAGTCGACAATAAGTGTGTCCGAATTATTCTGATTATCGCTGATACGAAATAATTTCTTGTCGTACCCGGTATAGGATACCACCAGATCGTAACCCCCGGATGGTAGCTTCAACATAAACATACCCTCAGCATTTGAAACACTGCCATAAGTTGTATTTGGACAAAATGCAGATGCGCCGGCAAGTGGTAGTCTTGACGCGGAATCAATCACTTTCCCGATAACAATAAATGTTTTGTCTTGTGCTGAAACCCCGGCGACGAGCAGAATGCAAAAAAGAGAAATAAGTATTTTTTTCATATAGGATAATGTAATTGTATAAACGTTTTTTTAGCCGCGAAATTATGATTGCAACTATTCTGCCACTTAAAGTGGCTGAAGAGGGTTTAAATATTTTTTTGACGCAGTATCAATGCTTTGCTTCAATGGAGTAAAGGAAAAACCCGGTAATGCTTCGAGTATTTTACGATTGCTGAAGTTTGTTTTACTATGTGCAATCCGTGCAGTTTCTCTCGTTAACAGTGGTTTCTTACCGGTAAAAAAAGATTTTAACTTTTCAAGCCTCCATGCAAGTTTGCCAATTGTACGTGTCGCCAACCTAGACGGGCGTTTTTTGCCCAAGGCGTCCGCCATCGTGTTAAACAATTGTTGGAACGGCCAGGTTTCACTGCTGATGATGAATCGTTCATTTGAAATCTTGCTGTCCATTAATTGTACAACTGCTCGCGCAACATCCTCTACATCAACAAAACTGTTTATTCCATCTGTGTACCATGGAAATTCTTTATAAGCGTTTTTATACATCGCACAGCTCGAAGTGTTCCAATCTCCGAAACCAATGATGGTACTTGGATTTGCAATTACCATGTCTAACCCTTCACCCATTCCGCGCCATGCTTCTATTTCTGCATGGTATTTACTGATTGCATAATGTGTGTTGATTTTCGATGGCTGCCATTTTTTTTCTTCGGTAACAAGATCGCCTGTTGCACTTCTTCCAATGGCTGCTATGGAACTGATATGTACGAAGCGTGTTACGTTTGCTTCAATCGCTGCATTCACAACATTCGCTGTTCCTTCGACATTGATTTGGTAAACTGATTCGCGATCTCTTCTTTGAAATGATACTTTGCCTGCCGCATGTATCACCGCATCGCAACCGTGCATTCCTTCGATTAATCCCGTGATGTCGAGAACATCACCCTGTATCCATTCAACTTTAGCGAATATCTTTTTGTCGATATAAAATGGCACAACGTTCCCACGTCTCAGGGCTTTTATTTCGTAGCCTCTTTCAACCAGTTCTTTTATAATATAGGAACCCAGGAAGCCGGTACCACCGGTAAGAAAGATTTTTTTTGTCAATGGATCGCCAATTTAATACTCGTTGCCGGTTGCGAAGGTACTGACCACGTTTTAGTAAGAATAATATCCTTTGCCTGTCTTTTTGCCAAGTTCTCCCAATTGCACTTTTTGTTGTTGAATCGGTGAAGGCTCCAGTCGCGCAGGATTTCCCAACTGTTCATACACCGAACAGCTGACTGCATAGTTGATATCGTTTCCGATAAGGTCCATCAATTTAAACGGTCCCATTTTAAAACCACTTGCTTCAATTAATGTGTCGATCACCTCAACGGGAACATTCTGGGTTTCAACCAACCGGAGCGCTTCGAGATAAAATGGCCGCGCTACATGGTTTACGATAAAGCCAGGTGCGTCTTTACATTTCACCGGCGTTTTCCCCATCGCCGTAGCAAGTTCATACACGGTATTAAATGCTGCCTCGCTGGTTTGTTCACCGCGGATAACTTCAACAAGTTTCATGATTGGTGCGGGATTGAAAAAGTGCATTCCAACTACACGATCCGGATGTAAAACTCCTTTTGCGATTTCGCTGACGGAAAGTGAAGAGGTGTTGGTAGCGAAAACTGTTTGCGCATGGTTGACTTCTGCAAGTTGATTGAAGAGACCTGTTTTTACAGAGAGCTTCTCAACAATTGCTTCTATAATGACATCTGCTATGCAATCATTCGTATCATTTACAAACCGAATGCGACTCAGAGTGTCCTGTTTTTGTTCGTTTGAAATTTTCCCTTTCGTTTCCATTACGGAAAGGCTTTTCTCAATCGTCACACGGCTCTTTTCAATTATTTCCGGAAAGGCATCGTACAGAATTGTGTGTATTCCGGCAAGGGCTGCGGTTTGTGCAATTCCACTTCCCATCGTTCCCGCACCGCATACACAAATTGTAGAATCCACGCGCCTGTATTTAGAAGATTAAAGAATCATGTTTTATGTTGCGGCAACGAACTGTCGAAGAAAGCGAACATCGTTTTCACTGAATAAGCGGATATCGTTGATACCGTATTTCAATAATGCCGGCCGTTCAATACCCATTCCAAAGGCGAAGCCGGTATATTTATCAGGATCAATTCCGCAATTGGTTAACACGTTTGGATGAATCATCCCACATCCAAGAATTTCAAGCCAGCCTGTCTTTTTACAAATGCTGCAACCCTTGCCCCCGCAAATCTGGCAACTGATATCCATTTCTGCGCTTGGTTCAGTAAACGGGAAATAGGAAGGACGAAATCTTACTTTCACATCTTTTCCATACATCTCCTGCACAAAATAATAGAGCGTTTGTTTCAAATCTGCGAACGAAACGTTTTCATCTATATACAACCCCTCAACCTGGTGAAAGAAACAATGCGACCGCGCACTGATCGTTTCATTTCGATAAACACGACCGGGACAAATAATACGTAAGGGCAACTGACCCTTTTCCATTTCCCGTATTTGAATATTGCTGGTATGTGTTCGCAACAGCCAATCCGGATTTTGCTGGATATAAAATGTATCCTGCATATCGCGCGCAGGGTGATGTTCGGGAAGATTCAGAGCCGTAAAATTGTGAAAGTCATCTTCAATTTCCGGTCCTTCGGCGACGGAGAAACCCAGCCGTTGATAGATCGAGATGATTTGATTTTTCATCAGGCTTATTGGATGGCGGCTTCCAATTGGTAGTTGATCGCCCGGAAGTGTTAGGTCTATTGAAGGCCCCGCTGCAACGCCATTACCCGACATTGATTCTTTCCATAGCTCGTATTTGCCTTCGGCGAATTGTTTAAAATCGTTCAGGATCTGGCCGAATTCTTTTTTCTTATCAACCGGCACATTCTTCATTTCGCCCATCATGTTTTTCACAATACCCTTGGTACCAAGAAAACGAATCCGGTAGGCTTCGAGATTATCTGCACTCGCTACTTCCAGTGTGTCTATTTCAGTCTTGTAATCCGCTATTTGTTTCAACAAAAAGTCCATGCCGCGAAGATAAGTGGATCGTTTCAGAATTGTTTTACAGGCGGTTCGGAATCGGTTTCCACACTTGTTACAAACCGCATTTTTTGGGCTGAAGCTTAACCTATACCTTGCAATACATGAGTGAGTGGCATAACCTAACCGATTTTCTCGATCCTATCAGCCTTTTTCAATTGTCGAACGACGAAGGATTTAAGGATGGCCAGATTGGCTCCATCGTCGCCGCCCATGAAGATGATTTTCCAGACATTGAAGAAGCAGATATTATTATAGTTGGGTGTAACGAAACAAGAGGCAGCTGGCAACTGCTGTCTGAACGAAGTGCGCCTGATGTCATTCGCAATCAATTTTATTCTGCATATTACTGGCATAGCGATTTGCACATTGCTGATATCGGTAACGTGAAACGCGGCGCATCTCTAAACGATACTTATGCCGCATTGAAAACCGTGCTTAGCGAATTAACCAGCGCGGGCAAAACGGTTATTATTTTGGGTGGATCGCATGATCTTACCCTTGCCCAGTATAATTCATATGCAGACCAGAAGCGGATCATCGAAGCCGTTTGCGTAGATGCACTGATCGATCTTAATCTTGATACGCAAAACCGAAGTGAAAATTTCCTGATGGAAATGCTAACTGGCGAGCCCAATTTCGTCCGGCATTACAATCATATCGGATTTCAAAGCTATTACGTGCATCCTCGAATGCTTGAAACCATGGATAAATTGCGTTTCGATTGTTACCGGGTTGGCAGTGTGAAAGAAAGTATCGACGAAATGGAACCAGTCATTCGAAATTGTAGTCTCTTCAGTTTTGATATATCAGCCATTGCTTATTCCTATGCCCCATCATCCAATATTTCACCAAATGGATTTAATGGTGAAGAAGCGTGTATGTTGACACGCTTTGCCGGATTGAGCCCGAACGTCAATACAATCGGAATCTATGGTTATATACCAGAGCACGATAAAGACGAACTAACCGCGAAGCAAATCAGTCACATGCTTTGGTACGTGCTGGATGGCCGTAGCCGGGGAAATAAGGAAGCGAAGATGGACGAAAGAGATTCATTTAATGAATTTCATACTGCATTCGCTGAGGTACAGACTGTCTTTCTTCAAAGTAAAAAAACCGGCCGCTGGTGGATGCAATTACCCGACAAAAGGTTTATTGCCTGCTCCTACAAAGATTATCTGCTTGCAAGCAGTAATGAAATTCCGGAACGCTGGCTAAGGGCGCAAGAGCGTGGATAGTGCATCAACTGATTGGTGCAAGGCCTAAATTTGAAGATGCAAATAACCGCCGGAACTATACGCCTGCTATTACCAGCTCTTGCATTAATTATTCTTCAGAGCTGTTCGACTCAACAAAAACTTACGAAGACTGCAAATAAAACTGTGCTCGGAGATTCGGCGCTCGATCATGCGCATGTCGGCATTAGTATCTTTGAACCTTCAACGGGCAAGTTCCTGTATAATTATAATGAATCGCGGTATTTCGTTCCTGCATCAAACATGAAAATACTAACCTGTTATGCAGCAATGAAGTATTTGGGCGATAGTCTCGCAGGGATTCGATACGCAAAAACAGCAGATAGAATATTACTTCAACCGACAGGCGATCCAACTTTACTCCACGCCGATTATAAAAATCAACCTGTTGTTCGCTTCCTGCAATCAGCAACCGTTCCATTGGAAATAGAGGATCAGAACTGGAAAACTGATGCCTTCGGATCAGGTTGGTCGTGGGCCGATTATAATTTTTATTATAGTGCCGAACGGAGCCCGCTACCGGTGTATGGGAATATCGTTACGTGGACACAAGAACGCGACACATCCAACGATGTTCAATCGCCATTCATTTATTCAAATCCCGAAGTGAATTGGAAAGTTCGGTTCGATGTCGATACGGCTTCAAAAGCGTTCTATGTTAAACGTGAGAAAGATCAAAATGTGTTTTTAATTACTGAAGGAAGGGAGGCAAAGAAGCAACAAGAAGTTCCGTTTGTAACGAATGGAATTGAATCTGCCCTCGAATTATTGAAAGACACTTTGGGACTGGAGGTCAGAAAAAGTGACAGAACGTCGACCGGATTAAAATTTGAAACGATTCATTCGCAACCATTGGATTCGGTATTGAAGCCAATGATGCACCGCAGCGATAATCTTTTCGCGGAGCAATTGTTATTGATGGTAGCGAATGAACGCTTTGGTAAAATGGATGAGTCGTTAATTATTGATACATTTTTAAAAACTGAATTGCGCGAATTACCGGACCGTCCGGGTTGGGCCGACGGAAGTGGATTGAGCCGTTTCAATCTTTTTTCACCACGGGATTTTGTGTTGATATTGGGACAGATGCAAAAAGAATTTGGTATCGAGCGCCTGAAGAACATATTTCCGACTGGCGGAAAGGGAACGTTATCTAATTACTATAAGGCCGATAGCGGTTATTTCTATGCAAAGACCGGTTCGCTTAATGGTGTTATCGCGCTGAGTGGTTTTTTGTACACGAAGAACAATAGATTGCTGACAGTGTCGGTGCTCATTAATAATTATCGCGGTTCCGGAACAACGGCGCGCCGCGCTGTGGAAGCATTTCTCGTTCGACTCCGGCAGGAATATTAATCAAGTACCAGTTTGCCAACGGTTTTGATCTTGTTAACGTATTGTTTAATGTTGGGAATTGCGACCGGTGAGCCGTTGCATTAGCACGTCCATCGAGGTGGAATTTTCTTTGAATTTTAGAGCTAAGCTTGATTTTCAACTACTACGGCAGGAGAGGAGTTGATAAGATCTTTTGGAGATGGGGTGTACGGTCTCACGATCGTGCAATAATAGCCGAGTGCATTCCGTTGAGAGTCAATGGCAACAATGGTTAGAGGCAACTGCCTTTTCTTGAATCAAATTGGAGATGCGTATTGACAGATCAACCCGGCGATATTGAGCTGATCAACGGTTGTATTAAAGATGACCGCAAGGCACAAGAGCAGCTTTATAAGCGTTTCTATGGGCCTATGACATCTATTTGCCTTCGCTATACACGGAATGAAGAAGATGCTATCGAAGTATTGCACAATGCTTTCCTCAAAGTTTATAAAAAAATAGGGACCTATGATACGGGTAAAGCCTCGCTATATACGTGGATCCGGAAGATCGTGGTAAATACGGCGATCGATTTCATCCGTCAGCGAAATCGGTTTTCAGTGGTGGAACTTGAGAAAGCAGAAGATCCGAGAATTGATGAAGACGCCATCCAGCGCTTGTCAACGCAGGAATTGTTACGATTGGTACAACAATTATCGCCTGCGACCCAAACGGTTTTTAACCTTTATGTCGTAGAAGGATACAATCATCGTGAAATAGCAAAATTGGTAGGGATAAGTGAGGGAACGAGCAAATGGCATTTAAGTGAAGCGCGTCGTCAATTGCAAATCCTTTTACAAAGCCTCCAGGTATAAGCAATGAAAGAACAACAACCATACGAAAGGCGGCTAGCTGATAAGCTGGATCACATGCGGCCGCCGGGAACTGCTGATGAGCATTGGCCTCAAATGAAGGAACTGCTCGATCGCCAGGCGCCAAAAGGCGGCGGTCGGTGGTGGGTGTATGGTATTATTGCAGGATTGCTGATAATCAGCGGATGGATTGGATCTAATTATATAGATAGGAGCGACCCGCAGGTTGCAGGCAATACGGACACACAACAAGTCGATGATCGCCCGCCTCAAAATAATGCAGCTTTGCAGAAAGCTGCGGAAGCGCGGAGTGATCCGGACGAAAGACCAACATCAAATCAAAAAATTACAACGACTAGCGATAAAACTTCTACTCAACTACCACCATCGTCCGAACCAGGAGAAACAACGTCAGCAGTATCATCACCGACAGGTACAGATAAGTTAGGCGAAGAGAAAATCGTTGCAAATGATGTTGCTGTGTCAAAAAAGGGTGATTTAAAATCGATCCCAAAGAATACTCCATTAATTAAAAACAAATCAGCCCGTTCGAGTGAAGAATATCGGAATGATGAAGTCGAGGGACTTGCTGCCGCGAAACCATCGCGCAGCAAAAATCAATACAACGTTAATGCAAGGCCGGATTTGAAGAGCGGTGTAAAAAGCGAAAATTCTAAAAAATCGCCAACGGAAATAATATCAACAGTTAAAGACGAAGAGTTGCTGGCGCGAGCTGCAATTACGAACGCGTCGTTGGTGGATTTAACGGAAGGTGGAGAACCGGGTGGGTCGATCGACACGATGAGCCTCGGTTATGCGATACTTCCGGCTGGTCCGGAAAGAATTAATCCGCGATTCAGATCAAATTCTGATCGTGTGAAAGCGCTTAAGAATCGTGCGGTTGGTACTGGTACTAACAAAAATTTTGCGATCGGATTGTCATTGCCGTTGTCGTTCCCAATGAGCGATCAGCGGGCTATTTCGTACAACTTCAATGCAGGCCCGAATACGGTAAGCGATTATCTGCCATCCCCACATGCGCAATATCATTTTAATAAGTTCTCTTACATACAGGCGGAAATTCAGTT
>JACMLR010000469.1 GCA_014379515.1 Chitinophagaceae bacterium | reverse complement strand
CTTCCTGGAGATCGATTAACGATTGCTGAAAGTTTCAGGAAGTAAAATGGATAAAAACTACCGGCAATCGTTAATCGATCTCCAGGAAGATCTCTACTATGCTGAATATGCAATGAACACCTGGATGCAGGAATTTAAAATCGATTCCGCAAAAACGGACCAGGAAAAGCGACTTGCTTATTTAGAAAAGGAAAAGACAAAGGTGCTGGAAGTGAAGCGCGCAATCATGGAATCAGTGTCCAGGGCTGATTCGTTATTCAAAAAATAAGGCTTAGGCGACCATCTTGGAGTCGATCTCGGTGCTAAGTGAATCGAAGATCGTATCGATTGTTCCCTCGCCGGGTACCAGTACAACCTTTCCGAATTGGTTGTAATAATCAGCAACTACTGCCGTCTTCCGCTCGTATTCGTCAATCCTGGATTTGATTACGGATTCATCGGTATCATCACTACGACCCGAAGTTTTTCCACGGTTAACAAGCCTTGAAACCAATTCATCACGACCGACTTTAAGCGCCAGTACCATTGCAATTTCAGTCTCCTTTTGAGAGAGTAATTTATCAAGAGCTTCTGCCTGGGCGGTTGTTCTTGGAAATCCATCAAATAGAAAACCTTTAGCCTGGGGATTGTTCTCGAGGGCGGAGTTAATCATCTCGATAACCACTTCATCCGGTACGAGTTGGCCCTTATCCATAATGCTTTTTGCTGCCATTCCCAACGGGCTTTTTGCTGCAATCTCGCTGCGCAGAATATCGCCGGTACTTAGATGTTTCAGGCCATAACGGGCTATCAGTTTTTCCGACTGTGTGCCTTTACCGCTACCTGGAGGACCAAATAAAATGATGTTGAACATTACTTTGTTGCCTTGGGTTCGAACAAATATAAAGTATGCCTCGTAAAAACCATATAACAATTTTGGGGTGAAACCGGGCCAATAAAATGTTAACTGCTGTTCGTTTGTCGGTTGGTAGACATCTCTCCGAACAACGGTTTCGTACCTTTGTTACATCAATATGGACATCATGAAAAGATTCTTGTCTCTTTGCCTTGCTGTTGCTCTCGTGTCAGGATTTCAGCAATGCAGCTATTCTCAATCATCACCAACGTCAAAAAAAGCAACGATGGATACAGTTAAGAAAGATAATAACCCGGCGTATTCGAGAACGGATAAATCAAAAGTAAATCTGTCAGAAGAAGAGTGGAAGAAAGCCCTTTCACCTGAGGTTTATTATATCGCTCGCCAAAAAGGTACAGAACGCCCGGGGACGAGCAAGTTTGAAAAATCCGAAGAAGTGGGCACGTACTATTGTGCAGCATGTGGTAACCCATTGTTTAAAAGCAATGCAAAATTCGATAGCGGATGTGGTTGGCCAAGTTTCTATGAGCCTATTTCAAAAACAAGCATCATCTATACACCCGATACCACTCTAGGCATGGCGCGTACAGAAACTCAATGCGGCAGGTGTAAAGCGCATCTGGGACATGTGTTCGAAGATGGACCACCACCAACTGGCTTGCGTTATTGTATCAATGGAGTTGTGCTTGATTTTGAAAAAGCACAGGAGGCCGAGAAAAAGTATAACGATAAGAAAGGAGAGTAATATCCTTCGACATAAGAATTTGTATTCTACAACCGTAGAAAGCAGCAGCTCGTGAAAACGGGCTGTTTGTTTTTGTGTATCAGTTAGAGTTCCTGTCTTTTGAGAGCGATATCGTAACACCTGCGGCGATCACCAACATTGCTCCTGCTATTGCAATCGAATCGGGAAAGAGGTCTCCAAGCAGAATCCCGATTATCATTCCAAAAACAATATTACTAAAGCCGATAGCTGCGACGATTCCCGCTTTATCGTTGCTATATGCTTTTGTTACAAAGTACTGACCAAACAGTGCCGAGAAACCGAGTCCAGCCAATAAAAGCCAGTCGCTGCCTTTGGGTAATGCAAAGAGTGGGAAAAAGAAATCATCCGGGGATATATTGAATACCCATCTAATAGTCATCATTAATAGCGGAAGCAACATACCGTTAAGCAAAAAAGAGAGAACGATTATCCGTGAGTCGTAATATTTATTGAGTGTACCAATTAAGAGGTATGAAAGGGCCGATACGATTGCGTGCGAAAACCCTACAAGATGAAATTTCCAACCAAAGTCCATTGAGGGCGGATAGATTAGTAAGATTCCGCCGAATCCGACAACAATGCAAAGCCACGCAATGGGAGTAAGCTTTTCTTTATATAACCACCAGGATAGGAGTGCGATGATAAACGTGTTCATTGTATTGTACGTCATCGCAGCTCCGAGTGGAATATGCAGGATAAGATAAAGCAGTGTGTAAAGCGCAATCGTTCCCATAAAACCCCGGGATAGTAACAGGCCGAACTTTCCGCCCGATTGCGTGACAGGATATCGCGCAAGCGAAAAAGATAAAAAAACTGCTCCAACAAGATTGCGATAGAAAACCAGTTGGGGAGTGTTAAAGGACGTGCGCAGTTCTTTTACAAAACCTCCCATTACTGAAAAGGCGAGTGCAGCAAGCACCATAAAATAAATTCCTTTGTAATTTTTCGGCGGCAGCTGCATAATGCGAATTTAATGCGTTCGATTTTCTCCGCTCGACAAACACCGAACTGACCTCCGCTCTCGCTCTCCGCACTCGCTCTCCTTTTCGGCTATCTTTGCGCCGTGAAAAGAAAGAGAAAAAATATACTCCTTGAAAACGTGCTGGTTGAAAGCCATGCCGGGGAAGGGCGTTCGCTTGCGCGCATCGAAGGGAAAGTAATTTTTATTGATGATGCCGTACCGGGTGACGTTGTTGATGTACGGCTATCGCGTGATAAAAAAGATTGGGCAGAAGGAAGGGCAGTTCATTTTCATACTTACTCAAGTGATCGTGTGGCGCCGTTTTGCGAACACTTTGGCACTTGCGGTGGATGCCAGTGGCAAATGTTGCCCTATGAAAAGCAGCTGGAATACAAACAGCGGCAGGTAGAAGACAGCCTTCAACGCATTGGAAAAATTCCGTTTCCGGTGATTAACCCAATCATCGGGGCTGCAGAGAATCGGTATTACAGAAATAAAGTTGAGTACACGTATGGTAATAAAAGGTTTATTCCGAGTTCTTCCTTTGAGGAGATAAAAGCGAGCGGTTTTGAAAATATGCCAGACTCGAATGCAGCGGGTTTTCATGCCCGTGGATTTTTTGACAAGGTTGTCGATATCAATCGCTGTCATCTCCAGGCCGAACCGACCAATGCAATACGTTTGGCTATTAAGGATTTTGTTCTTTCTAAAAACTGGGAATTTTATGATATACGCCAGCATACTGGTTTTATTCGCACCGTGCAGCTTCGTCTTTGCAGATCTGGTGAATTGATGGTAAACATCGTAATTGCCGAGAATGATGAAACTAAGCGCCGCGAACTATTAGATCATGTAGCTGAAAAGTTTCCGCAGATCACTACGTTGTTATATACGATCAATACTAAATTCAATGATAGCCTCTATGATTTGAACCCAATCGCTTATACAGGTAAGGGATATGTAATCGAAACACTCGGTGATTTTCGATTTAAGATCGGCCCAAAATCATTTTTTCAAACAAATACAAAGCAGGCAGAACGGCTTTATGAAGTGACGCGGGATTATGCCGGTCTTACAGGTTCCGAAACGGTGTACGATCTTTATTGCGGTACGGGCAGTATCGGAATCTTCCTTAGCAAAATGGCAGGAAAGATCATTGGTGTAGAAACGGTTAAAGAGGCAATCGATGATGCAAATGAGAATGCGGCGCTGAATGGTCTTCCACACACCTCGTTTTTTGCAGGAGACGTTATCGATATTTGCGACGATTCATTTTTTGAGGCGCACGGAAAACCCGATGTTATTATCACCGACCCGCCGCGCGCGGGTATGCATGAGAAACTTGGCGCTAAGATCAATGAAATGGAAGCGCGAACCGTTGTTTATGTAAGTTGCAATCCCGCAACGCAGGCGCGCGACCTTAACCTGCTTGGAGAAAAGTATGAGGTGACGCAGATTCAGCCCGTTGATATGTTCCCTCATACCCTTCATATAGAAAACGTTGTTCAGTTGAAATTGAAAAAGGATTTGGGATAGATTTACGGTCTCAGTTCCGATCTTCGTGTTTTGTAGCTATAATATCAAACTATGCAGTATCGCTCGTCTGGAATGTCCGATTTGCCGCCGGTAGTAAAGAATCTGCTGATCATAAATGTCATCGTTTGGATCACTCAAATTTTTCTTTTAAAGCAAAACAATTATTTTCTTGAGCAATACGGCGCATTGTACCCCGTCGACTCAGGTTTTTTTAAAATCTGGCAGGTCATTTCTTACATGTTCATGCATGCATCTGTCAATCAGAATGGCGGAATAGAGTTCTTCCACATCTTCTTTAATATGTTCACCCTTTGGATGTTTGGGAAGATTCTCGAAAATTTTTGGGGTTCAAAGCGCTTCCTTCAATTTTATATTCTTTGTGGCATCGGAGGCGCCATTGCTCATTTATTGACTTCTGATAACGCAGCGGTCGGTGCTTCAGGAGCCATTATGGGCCTGATGGCAGGTTTTGCCTATCTGTTTCCGAATACAGAGCTTTTTCTGATGTTTATTCCTGTACCATTGAAAGCGAAGTATATAATTCCGGGTTTAATGGCCCTTGATCTTTTCGGAGGAATTTCAAGAACCGAAGATGGCATCGCACATTGGGCACACCTGGGTGGTGCGGCGACGGGCTTGCTTTTGGTCTTCATTTGGAATAAGAGCAAAGGCAACCGACGAAATTTTTACTAAGCACAACATTCTTTTTTAAATGCTGTTAATATACTGGTAG
>JACMLR010000468.1 GCA_014379515.1 Chitinophagaceae bacterium | reverse complement strand
GGTTTTTAATCTTTCCAAAACCTCTATCATTCAGCGTGCTTGGAAAAATGAACAGCGACCAGATCTTCATGGTTGGGTGTATGGATTGAAAGACGGGGTTATAAATCCTGTTTATGATATGAAAGCAGAAACCAAGATCGACAGTTTATATACTTACGATAATCTTTAAAAAGGAACCCGGACCAGCTCCGGGTTTTTTATTTTATCTTTCGTCGAAACTTGCTTTCAATGAAAAAACTCATCGCATTATTTTTTGCAATTGGCGGGATCGCGTTTGTATCCTGTAATAACACTGAACAATCAGCTACCACTGTTCAACCCGATAGCACATCGAAAAATGAAGATTGGACACTGGGAACTTTTACGAAAGCAGATTCTGTAAACCCGGTGCTGCAAGCGGGAAATGCGATGTTCATTGATCCAATTCTGAAAAGAGAAATCAAATGGGAAAACAAAGACGTTTTTAACCCTGCAATTGTTGTACGTGACGGAAAGATCCATATGCTCTACCGTGCCGAGGATACAATTGGAAAATATGCGGGCACATCCCGCATCGGGCTCGCAGTGAGTAGTGATGGTTTGCATTTCGTCAAACAATCCACGCCTGTTTTATTTCCTGCTGAAGATGATCAAAAACAATATGAGTGGGAAGGAGGTTGTGAAGATCCAAGAGTTGTTGAGGATGATAAGGGCATTTACTTTATGACTTATACTTCGTATGATGGCAAGACTGCAAGATTACTTGTTGCCTCTTCAACAGATCTGCAAACGTGGAAAAAACATGGACCTGCCTTTGCGAAAGCCTACAATGGAAAGTATAAAGATCTATGGTCTAAATCGGGATCGATCGTTTCCACTTATGAAAAAGATGGAAAAATTGTTGCGCGCAAAATCAACGGCAAATACTGGATGTACTGGGGCGACGTAAACATTTGGGCTGCTACTTCGGATGATTTGATCAACTGGACGCCATTGTTATATGAGGACGGTGAAAAGGCAACGATTGAGCTGCGGCATTATGCAAAGGAGATTCCGGAAATGCGAATTGTTTTTGGTCCAAGGCCGAAAAAATTTGACAGCGATCTCGTGGAACCCGGACCGCCTGCAATGATAACCCCAAATGGGATCTTGCTGATCTATAATAGCAGAAATGTTCCAGCCATCGGCGACAGCGCATTGGTTGAGGGCACCTATGCTGCGTCTCAAATTTTACTTGATTCCGCAAATCCTGCAAAAGTTCTTAAACGAATGGAATCATATTTTATAAAACCAGACAAACCATACGAGATTTCAGGCCAGGTAAACCAGGTGTGTTTTTTAGAGGGATTGGCAAGATTCAATAATAACTGGTACTTGTATTATGGAACGGCTGATTCGAAAATTGCAGTTGCCGTTGCGCCACAGAAATAAACCGAATCGCTATTAAGAATTTCAACGACTGATAAAATTCTATTTTTGCTGTCGGATCATAAACGACTTTTACAACATGTCAATAAAGGTTTCAAATCTTACCAAAGTTTACGGCGAGCAGAAAGCGGTTGACAATATTTCTTTTTCCGTGTCGAAGGGAGAGATTGTTGGTTTCCTTGGGCCTAATGGCGCAGGTAAATCAACAACAATGAAAATCATTACTGGTTATTTACAACCGGATGGTGGACAGGTTCAGGTTTGCGGTACCGATGTTTCCACCCAGCCAATTGAGACAAAAAAGAAAATCGGTTACTTACCTGAATCAAACCCGTTGTATTATGATATGTACGTGCGTGAATATTTGGAGTTTACTGCCGAAATACAACGAGTGAGTGGGAAAAAGGAGGCGATACAACGCGCAATAGTGCAGGTGGGGCTGACTAAGGAAGCCTCAAAGAAAATCGGTCAATTGTCGAAGGGGTATAAGCAGCGTGTTGGATTAGCAGCGGCTTTGTTGCATGATCCGGAAGTATTGATACTCGACGAACCAACAACAGGATTGGATCCAAATCAAATTGTTGAAATCAGGGAAGTAATAAGATCATTGGGAACGAACAAAACAGTTCTCTTTTCATCCCATATTTTACAGGAAGTTGAAGCAATCTGTAATCGCGTAGTAATAATTAATAAAGGGACGATTGTTGCCGACAGTCAGCTCAGCAGTTTATTAAAGCAGCAATCGGATGAATTGATACTTGAATTAAAAGAAAAAGTATCGCCGGAGATTTTTGCGTCAACAGGATCAGCGGAAATGATAAATGCAAGTACCTGGAAGTTTAAAACGGATGACGCTGATGTGTTGCGAAAAAAATTAATAGATATAACGATTCAGAATAATCTAAATATAATCTCTCTTCAAACCCGTTCTGGCAGCACTCTTGAATCTATTTTTCGTGAGCTGACTCAATAAAAAACAAACTAATACCCGTTAGTACCTGGATAGAATTCTTATTGTACAAGAGTGCGACGTTTCATAGATTTGCCGCTGCCGGTAAAAAGGTATCTTATCAATTTACAAACTCAAGAAATTTATATGAGCTATATCGCTGAAATTCATGCAAGACAGATTCTGGATAGTCGCGGAAACCCGACCGTTGAAGTAGATTTAATTACTGATGCGGGTATATTGGGCCGTGCCGCGGTTCCATCTGGCGCATCAACAGGGAAACACGAGGCCGTGGAGTTGCGCGATGGCGACAAGAAGGTTTTTATGGGCCGCGGCGTTTCAAAGGCGGTTGCAAATGTGAATGATATTATTGCGGATCAGTTGATCGGTGCTGATGTTGTGAACCAGGCATATATTGATTCTCTTCTTATAAAAATCGATGGAACCGAGAATAAAGGAAAGCTGGGTGCAAATGCAATGCTCGCGGTATCGATGGCGGCGGCAAAAGCGGCAGCGCAGGAATGCGATCTTCCACTATATCGTTATCTAGGCGGAGTCAATGCAACGGTATTGCCGATCCCGTTAATGAATATATTGAACGGTGGGGCGCATGCTGATAATAAAATTGATTTCCAGGAATTCATGATTGTTCCGATTGGCGCGAAAAGTTTTAGTGAAGCGTTGCGTTGGGGTGTTGAAACATTTCATCACTTGAAGACTGTACTGAAAAAGAAAGGGTATAGTACAAACGTAGGTGATGAAGGGGGGTTTGCGCCGGATATTAAAAGCAATGAAGAAGCGCTTGAGATCGTACTGCAGGCGATCGAGGCTGCGGGATACGAGCCAGGCAAACAGATCGGCATTGCAATGGATGCTGCTGTCAGTGAAATGTATGATGATGCCGCAGGGACATATAAATTTTACAAAAGCGACCCGGGCAAAGTGATTAGCAGTGAAGCAATGGTAGAATATTGGGCAAAATGGCTGGAGAAATATCCGATTATTTCCATTGAAGATGGTATGGCAGAAGATGATTGGAAAGGTTGGAAGCAATTGACGGATGCTATTGGTAGTAAATGTCAGCTGGTGGGCGATGATTTATTTGTAACAAATGTGAAACGACTACAGCAAGGGATCGACCAGGGAATTGCCAACAGCATCCTGGTTAAAGTAAATCAAATTGGAACCGTAAGTGAAACGATCGATGCGGTACAAATGGCGCAACGCAGTGGGTATACAACTATCATGAGTCACCGTAGCGGAGAAACGGAAGACACAACAATTGCTGATCTGGCGGTTGCATTGAACTGCGGTCAAATCAAAACTGGTAGTGCAAGCCGAACCGACCGCATGGCAAAATACAACCAGTTGCTACGTATCGAAGAGCAACTCGAAGGGAATGCGATTTATCCGGGTGGAACCATTAAATTTGGAAAGTAAACCGCATCCAATGCAGTATTTCCGGTTTTTTAAAAATAAATATCTTCTTACCGGCCTTGCTTTCGCAGCCTGGTTGCTTTTTTTCGATGATCGTGACCTGGTTACGACCATGAAGCATCACCAGGAGCTGAAGCAGCTTCAGCAAAGCCGCGATCATTATACAAGTGAGGTGAAGAAAACCAACGAGGAACTTGAGCAATTAAAGAATGATCCGGCGACCCTTGAAAAGTATGCTCGCGAGAAATATCGGATGAAAAAGGATAATGAAGATCTTTTCATCGTAGTGAAATAAGCCGACCGTATTTTTACTAACGATTCATTCACAGGGTTTTACTCGAGTTTGAGGCGTTAGTGATGGTTTTCAATTCAATATCCGCACAATAAGACCAACTAAACACCCGTTTAAGAAAAGGACACACGGACGGACATCCCGAAATTGACTCTTTCGGACTTTAAAGGATATAAATGGTTTGCCTATGACTCTTCTATTTACACCAGAGGAACTTATTCAGTATTTGTATAAGGAGACCTCTACAGAGAAAACGCATGCAATCGAAGAAGCACTTCAAAACGATTGGACATTGCGTGAAAAGCTTGAAGTATTGAAATCATCTACCGATTGCCTCGACAAGATTGTTGAATCACCCCGCACTGTTGCAGTACTTAATGTATTGAACTATGCGCGTGAAACAGCAGTTGCTGAATCGTTGTAAACAGCAGGTGACGAGTTCTTCGCTTATATTCGCAGTCATTGACTTTTAATGACTCGCAAAGATCGCTACCGCTTTATCATCGATTATTTTCAGGAGCATGCACCCGATGCAGAGACGGAATTGTTATATGACAATCCGTTTCAACTACTGGTGGCAGTGATTTTGTCAGCCCAGTGCACCGACAAGCGGGTGAACATTACCACGCCGGCTATTTTTGAAAAATATCCGGATCCTTATTCGATGGCCAAAGCCAGCTTCGAAGATCTCTACCCATTTATCAAAAGCATTTCTTACCCGAACAACAAGACGAAGCACCTGTTGGGCATGGCCCAAATGCTTATTGATCGTTATGAGGGTAAAGTGCCATTGACTGTGCAAGAACTGATCGAGCTTCCCGGCGTCGGTAGAAAAACAGCAAACGTTATTACTTCAGTTATAGATCAGCAGCCCAATATGGCTGTCGACACACATGTATTCCGCGTCTCCGCGCGAATTGGTTTAACGCTTAATGCCAAAACTCCCCTGGCGGCTGAAAAACAGCTGATTCAATTTTTTCCTGCAGAGCTTGTTCATAAAGCACATCACTGGTTGATTTTACATGGCCGATATGTTTGTATTGCACGCAATCCAAAATGTTTCGACTGTGGAGTGAGGGAAAGCTGTTTGTATTTTGAGCGAGCGTTGAGGAAGGGGAGTTAGTATTCTGTAGATGTTTTCCGAATTCAGAATACAGGACACAGAATACAGAATGAATACAGGGGGTTCGATTGGCAGGAGTTGTCTTAGCTCTTTTTGCTTGATGAAATAGTATGTTGACCACGGTTTAATTTACGGACCCACAGACTGTTTATAGAACCGTAAGCTGACATCGTTAATTTCCAGACCCTCGGGTTCACAACTCATTTTAAATGCACCGTCACCTTGACAAGTTTTTATTTGACACCCTTTCGGTTGAAGGGTGATGTCCATTGCCGGAAAATACTTCGCCCCTTCAGGGCTGTAACCATATTGTCTTTGGTTACCCAGGCGACTGAAATAGTACGCCGCGTTGCGGCTGTGTCTCATGTGCAGTTCTTATGCCTGTATTAAGTATTTATTCTGTCTCCTGTATTCTGAATTCTGCATTCTTGCCGCTCGATATGTTCGATTGGATGGAAAATATTGCTCCCGTTCAGGGCTTAAATTTATGTGTGCCGTTTTCAAGGGGCTGCGCCCCTTGCTATGTGATTTCGCCCCTTCGGGGCTCGGGTGTCTTCACGGTTCCCTCTTCACTCTTCACCCTCCATACTCCAAACTCCATACTCCAAACTGCATCTCCATCTTTCATCCCGCTTCACGCTCTGTTCTTCCTTGTTTCTCTCACACAAATCTCCTCCTCCTTCCGCCACTTTCAATGAGGAAACAACCTTAAAAGCCTGGTGCTTTTCCCATTGTTTCAGAATGTATATGCAAGAATTTCGTGTCTGGATGAAGAGGATCAGTATTCTCAACCTCAAACAAAACTCTTATGCATCATACATTTTCCAAATTAACACGACTCGTCCAACTTCATTTTGAAACACGGAACGATCAGTATTACTATATCAATCATAAAATTTTCAACCCTATATTTTTTCTGAGTCCTGAATCTTGTAGTCTGAATGATGAAACAACTTAAAACTTTGATGCTTTTCCCATTGTCTCAAAATGTATATGCAACAATTTTGTGCTGGATGAAGATGATCAGTATTAGAAACCTCAAACTCAACTTTTATAAAACATACATTTTGGATGAAGATGATAGTCTTATCAACCTCAAAAAAGTCTTATGCATCTTACATTCTCCAAATCGATAGAACCGCCAAATAATCATTTCGAAACAATAGAACCTATCAGTATATTATATCAATCATAAAATTTCAAACGCCTGTATTTCTTCTGACTCCTGACTCCTGAATTCTGTATTCCTATTCAATATTCTACATTCGATATTCGACATTCTATATTCTATATTCCATATTCTGCCCTCCATGCTCAACTTCATTCTCTTTACCCTCCTTCTTCCCATTGGCTCCTTTGCCCAACATTATTTCTATAATGATCGGCTATACGAACCGAAGGTGTTGCTCGAAGCAGGGATCGGTATCGGCGCAATCAATTCGCTTACTGATGTCGGTGGTAAACCCGGGCCAGGTAAATCATTCATAAAAGACCTTGTGATACGGCATACAAAACCATCATTCACTGCTTTTTTTTCCGCTACATGGGATTATTCATGGAAAGCAAAAGTCTGCTATACAACAGGTACCATTCAAGGCGCAGACAGCATTCTTCAAAATGATAACAGCGCTGGAAAGCAACGATTCTTAAGGAATCTTCATTTCAAATCGAGGATCCATGAAGTTGCAATCAGCACAGAGTGGTTTTTTCTTTCCGAACGACAGAAAGCTATCGACGTCATTCCCTTAATTGCTCCTTCACTTATTCTTGGCATCGGCATCTATCATTTCAATCCCATCGCAAAGCTGAATGGACGATGGGTTGAACTCGCCCCGCTCCATACAGAAGGTCAGTCCTTCACCCCGTATCCAAATCGTATCCCCTATCGATTGACACAAGCTACTCTTGTCGCCGGCGGTGGTCTACTGTACGAAGCCAGTGCCTTTTTGAACATCGGAATCGAGTTTTTATACCGTTTCTTGTTCACCGATTACCTGGATGATATCAGCACGAACTATATCAATCCTCAATTGTTCGAAACCAATTTCGATCCGGCTCGTGCTAAGCTCGCGAAACAGCTTGCCGATCGAAGACAAGAATTGGTTCCCGGGCTTCTAACCGTTGAAAACCAACGCCGAGGCAACAATTCAAAAAACGATACCTACTTCAATCTCCAACTCAAATTCGGTATTATCCTTAACCGAAATCGCAGAACGTTCTGACCGTTCACCGCTTTCAAAACTCCATTCACCGGTAATTACAGTTGTTTAACCTTTCCGGTCTTTCCTTCTCAGGCACAAAACGAATATCTTTGTTCCAGATTTAACCAACTACCACCTGTCGAACCCTTACGAAAAGCAATTATCTACTATTCAATCAAGGAGGAGACATGACAACTTGTTTACCCGAACAGACAAATTTTAATTCCAGACTCTCATTTGCCCCTTTAATACGGGTATGGGAGCAAATCGCTGCAACCGGTCGCCCGGGAATGCAGCAAGTGTATAAAAGCCTGATTGAAAAAGTCAGGCAGATCCCGGAACTAACCGTTCCGATCGAAGATGAAAACATCCTGGAAAAGCATCAGCTTCTTATCGAGGAGATGATGACAACTCTTTTCCCTGCAACTATTTCCGACGATCGTGACCTGTACGCAGTTAGTGTTCCGTTTCAGTTTAAGACCATTTATTCTTCCCGACTTTTCAAGGAAACATTTCTTGGGGAATCCGGCGCAACGATCATCATGCCTGATTCCGGAACAGAGTTTAACTTGAACAAGGAAAAAATGCAATCGGCTTACCAAATGGTCTTAGCCAAATTATATGGAGTACCTAATGAAGGATTTGTTAGAACAGTACATCCATATAAGTGCCCCTCTACCGATCTCGATCTTTACATGGAGCTTGAACTAGACGTGCGGTTTATTGATGTAACAGTGAACGGAGATCTTCCTGCTTTACCGGAAGACTGTGAATGGGGGGATTGCTCAATGAATGATATTGTCGACCGCGACGATGTAAAGCAAGCCATACCACTCGATCTCTTTACCTTCGATGGGTTTGTGATCGTGCGCGTGAGAGAAGTTACCGAGCGCGAGGTCATCAACAAGATCAAAAACCGTTTGCTTTCTTTGCATGCATTCGATGATGCAGCGGTATTCCATGATCTACAAGGACAAATTCAAAATCTTGTTGGTGTACCCGGGATTCAAATTGCAATAAAACCTTTTTTCCAGGTGAATGATCACCTGGTTATATCAGCGCCTTATTCAAGTGATCCGGAAAACATAAAAAAAGCACCAGATCCCAGCAAGCACCAGGAGGTTTACAATGAGCTTTCGGCGGTATTTGGAAAAACCAAAAGGCCGCTGTTGATCCCCGATCTCACAGATGATGTTGTTTTACAGTATCCATTCCTGGGAAATTTTCAAACAAAAGGATGGAGAAACGTTATTGCGTTTCCTTTGCTTAATGCCGACTCGCATTTGGTTGGAATACTCGGGATCATCTCTCCAAAACCGGATGTGTTGAGCTACGAACACGTTGCAAAAGTGGAACCAGCCATCCCGCTTTTTGTTCTTGCAATCGAAAAAAGCCAGGAGCTTCTTGACACGCAGGTCGACAAAGTAATAAAGGATAAATTCACTGCAGTCCAACCGGCAGTTGAGTGGAGATTTACCGAAGCAGCGTTGAAGTTTTTGACCCAGAAAAAAGAAGGCAGGGAAACGACGATCGAACCAATCGTGTTCAATAATGTCTACCCGCTATACGGTGCAATCGATATTCGAAATTCTTCCGTTGAAAGAAACCACGCTATTCAACAGGATCTTTTGCAGCAATTACATATGGCTGATGAAATCGTTCGGCAGGCGCAGAAGCAAACGAAGTTTCCATTGCTTGAAGAGATTCGCTACAAACTGGACAAATATTCAGATTCTGTAGCAGCCGTGCTGTTTAGTGACGATGAAATCAATATTCAGAATTTTCTGAAGAAGGATATCGTTCAACTATTTCGACACTTGCAAACAATTTTACCGCAACTCAATCAATCAATCAACGACTATTTTGCAGCAGTTAATTCTCCTGTTGAAATGCTGTATCAACACCGGCAAGCCTATGAAAAAAGTATTACACAAATAAACCAGGAAGTGGCACGTTTCATCGACAACGAGCAAGAGTCTGCTCAACATATCTTCCCCCACTATTTTGAACGATTTGTTACTGATGGTGTCGACTTCAATATATACATCGGGCAGTCGATATCTCCGAACAAGACCTTCGATATGTTCTATCTGAAGAATCTTAAGATTTGGCAATTGACGACCTTAGCTAAAGCAGCACAGTTAACCAATTCGCTCGAGAAAAAGTTGTCGATGAGTTTGCAAACAACTCAATTGATTCTTGCACACAGCCACCCGATTTCAATCAGTTTCAGAACTGCTGAAAGAAAGTTCGACGTTGATGGCGCTTATAATATTCGTTATGAAATCATAAAGAAACGAATTGATAAAGTGCATATCAAAAACTCGAATGAGCGGCTCACCCAACCAGGCATGCTTGCAATTGTTTATTCGCAACCGCAAGAAGGTCATGAATACGTGGAATACATCGATTTCCTTCGTAACCAACAATTACTTAAAGGACCAGTTCAACAGTTTGAGTTGGAAGAATTGCAGGGAGTAAGTGGATTAAAAGGTTTGCGAGTAGCAATTAACCTTGAGCCTGTGATCGAAACCGCAACCAGTATCGGCATGGTTTCCGAAGGGTCAGTTGTAAAATCATAATACAAAGCAGACTAATATTTCCGTTGCAAAGGCATATTATTCGACTCCTTGGAGTTGAATGATATGCCTTCTGTTTTATTTTCTTGATGGATACTTTAAGCATCGAAGCCTTCAACAAACCGGCACTCGTTTTTAGAATTGGAAACCCAGCGATAAAAAAGGCAGGAGACCATCTTTTGAGTTAGAGAGGCATGCGGTAACTACATATCGGTTTGCTGGCGCGATCCAGATGCCGCCCCCATAACCATAATGCCAGGTAGACGAGGCTTCATTTTCAACCCATACTCTACCGATATCGTTGAACGCAAGAATTCCGAAAGTGCCGGGTACGACGTAACCACGAAAATCAAATAGCCGCAAACGCGCATCCACATTTGCATACAACATTTTATCACCAGCAAAACGATACCTGCGATACCCACGCAAGTTTTCATTGCCACCGAGGTATTGAGCTTGAAAGAATTCGTATTTCCCAAAATTAACTCCTCCGCCAACTCTTCCTGCGAGAACAAGATTGGCAGCTTTACTAAAAGCTGTAAATACTGAAAGGTCACCGGCAAATTGTGTTACCGAATTGCTATAGTCAGTAAGGCCCTTAGCAGTTTGAAAATTGCTTTGAAACAAAAAGCCCCGTGACGTAAGAGTTTGGTTGTTTCTGAAATCAACATTCACTTGAATCCGACCGCCGAGATATGCTTTGTTCTCAAAAACAGAGGCGGGAGCAACCCCGGGCACTGTGCCACTTGTAATGATTTTGTTTTGATTGTCGCTACTATCGATGAAATAAGACTGAAAGGCGGGACCAGCAAGAATCGTTATATGCGTCGATGGATTAAATCTTAGGAGACCAGCCGCTTCAATCAGATTATACCGCGTACGGTAGAAGCCGATCTTCTTTCCATTTTTTTTGTCAAAAATTGTTTCATTGCCGAGTCCGAAAAAATTGCTTGTATAATTCGGTGCTTTGACTGCAGCGTTTAGTACGATGTCGGCCTTTCCGATAACGTCGATTGCATCCATGGCATAATTAAAACTGTAGGCCCCGGTAGCGACGGCATAATTCGCTTTCCATTGATGAACAACCTTATGTGGCTGTTTACGAAATCCATGTTTTGTATACTTAAGCATCAGCCCAAAAAAAACGCCGTCGTCCGGATTATACGTTGCCGTTATCATTGGCATCAGCACATCGTATTTAAATGCGCGAACAGCAGTTTCGTTTATTGCCGGATCATTGTCAAATCCATTGAGCCATTTTCCGCTGCCTGAAACTGAATTCTTTTCGGTGCTTAAATCATATAGCCTGGTCTTGTTTGCACTAAATCCTTTTGATGCGATATACATTGAATCCCTACCAACACCTCCAATGATCCGAACAAGAATCGTTTTCGCCGCATCGCCAGTATCCTTAAATACATCAGCCCCGCCCATCCCCCACAATCGAATCTCTTTTGTATCAGCAGGATGAAACAGTCGATCAAAGTTCAATGCAGCTTTTTTACCCTCCTTTGTTATTTTATAGACCCGGACAGAAACAGTACCGTCAGCGTTTCGTGTAATATCAAAGGCGTCGTTCTTATCACTTCCATATATATCAACTTCGCGGGCAAGAAACTTGTAGTATTCCATTACGTCACTCTTCAAAAATTGGCGACGTTGTTTGAGCGTGCTGATAATTTTATTCAATGAATACTGATGAAGTTCCGGAGGTTGTTGTTTCAATGCTGTTTCAATAACTGAATCAGTCATCATTGGTAGAAACGCATCCGTTGCAACGGACCAGTCACTTGAACTCAAGTTGGAAAGAAACAAGCGATCGAAATAACGACCATTGAAATTAAACGTGTTGATATTTTTAGCTTTCCTCCTGAAACCCTGGAATCGAGGTTGAATCCACGATCGGCTGATGATGCGCGGTATAATTCCCTGGTTGATAAAAAAAGGTTGATCGCGATCGCGGGGAATGGGGTAATAAATCTTTTTCTTTTCTCTTTCATTTCTTCCCCATCGCCACTGATCCTCGTGGCGATCGAAATCCATCATAAACATATCGAGCAACCGGGCCTGTAGTACTGCCTGGTGATCGATAATGTTATCGTTATCGTCTGCTAATTCTTCCAACACCTTAGGTGTACTATATGTTTTTTTCAAACCGCCCGGTTCGCGTTCTTCAAAAATATAAAGTGCATTGGCAAAGTCTGATCGATACAAGCCAAGTCTCGCATCATTGGGAAGATAAACGATCTTCGGATTTGCATGCGGAACACCGGCAGCAGTTGCCATAATCGGCACCGAGATCGCGGCATATGGATAAGAAGCAGAGATAGCATCGATCAACGCGTTCTTCAAAAATGTTTCGCGAAATTCTTCTGGTAATATTCTCTCCGGGTACTTCACGATGCTTCGAAGCACGTATTGTTGCCCGCTTTTATCTTCGAGGCGCAACGATTTGGACTGAAGTCGGCCGCCACGTTGAACCGCAATGAGCCCGCCCTTTTCTTTACCAATATCAAATACCGGAACTCGAATAGGCGTAGTCCATTCATCCCGATAGTTATCACCCCACATCATCCGTTTGAAACTTCCTGCTTTAAATCCCGGAGCAGCAATGAGCGTTATCGAATCCGGGAATGCTTGCGCATCGAAGGCTTCGATTTCAAATTGTTTAGGCTGAAAACGTGCAAGCATTGTATCGTAGATAAGTGGTATTGTCTGCTTTGCGGCATAAAACTGCAGCCGGATATTTCCAGCCTTACTGATCTCAAGTAAACCAACTCCGGGTCCTTCATCAGCAAACAATGTATTTTTTCTTTTTCGAACAGCACTTGTTTTAGAAGCAGCGCCACTTACAATGTATTGTTGATTGCCTTCGGCGATATGTTGTAAAGTATGTTCATGACCAGACAATCGAATACAATATGGATGTTGACTCAAGACTTCATCAATTTCTCGAACCATTGATTTATACTCCGGGTGATGCGTGTCTTGCAAGTGGCCGAAATTTCCACGAAGAATTGGATACAACGAACCGATCAGGGGAAAAGGGATATAAAGCTTTTCATTGAAATCCGTCAATGGAAAAAGGTGCGACTTCCACGTGAAATATCCACCATGAGGACCGTTCGTCCTGAAAGGATGATGTGCGGCAAAAAGCAATAATTTGGATCGGTTACGATAGACCATCTCTTGTAACCTTGATATTACTTCCTCTTCGTTCTTGCAATCGCAATCTGAATTTTCGCCAGGTCGTTCATTCTTTTGCAACCACCATTGGGTGTCAACTACAATCAACACGGTTTGAGAATCGAGTGCAACTTCAACCGGTCCGGGGCAAGCGTTTTCTGGAACAAAATGAACGTTGGAAAGCCCGAGAGATTTTACATACTCGTATTGATGGAGTAATTGCTCCATGCCATGCAACTGACCTTCTTTCCAATCATGATTTCCCGGAATGAAGTAAGCAGTGGCTTCAGTGTTTTTCACCAGGTCGATTTGGTTGTCGAGAACCAGCTTCTTTTCATCGAAGAATAATCCTTGAGAATCCGGTAAACCCCGCGGATAGATATTGTCACCAAGAAATAAAACAACAGATTTTTTGTCCAACTTGTTTAATTGCCGAACGAAGTCGATTTGTGGATTCACTCCCTTTTCCAACTTCCCTGCATCGCCGATTAACCAGATCCGGTGCGCAATGGAATCATCTTGCGCAGCTAGAGTGCTGGTAATTGCAAATCCAATTATCAAAAGAAAACATCTCAGCATATCATCAAAAAATTGAGCAACAACCAATGAATCCAGTAGTTAGCGAACCGGTGTATACTTAAATTTAAGTAGCGTCCCTTTTCCCTGCACTCCTTCATTTGCAATGTACATATCCCCCGTATTCGAAAAACTGATTCCTTCGGGTTGTGGAAAATGGTCTGGATTTAATTTGTATACAGCTAGCAGGGCACCATCAACTGAACATTGCATCAGCACTTTTCCTAACGCGGCTATTACATAAAGTTTACCGTCGACAGGATTGATCGCACCTGCCGAAGGTTTGCATTCGATGCTGTTGTCTTTCGCGAGACGCCGGATGCTCTCCCATGGAATGGAAAATACCGGTGCTTCAACATATGATCTGGAAGCAAGATCAAACACATAGGCGTCAACACTGTTCTGCTGCTTCCCGCATTCTTTACAAATTAATAATAACCGGTTAGCCGCCCTATCGTACACAAGTGTTTCAAACTCCATCCGTTTACCAAACGAATTTTTATAAGATGCGATTTGACGCTCGCCATCTCCCGACACTTCGAACAGGTGCCCCTTGCTATTCATAACAAAAAAATGATCCTCTGTCTTTACCACATCTTCATAGTCATCTTTCTTGCCAAAACTTGAAGCTGTAAAGGCACCGGTCATAGGATTGAGAAAAAAAATTTTCCCGGCTTCATCATTTATGGCGACCAGCAAGTCTTCTTTCAGGAAATCGATTCCCGAAATTTCACGAAGCGGTCGTTTCAGTACGATCATCTGGCGATCGTCACTCTCGTATGCGTGTAACTTAGGGCTGAATGAGTTGCCATTTATTCCCCGACAACCAGGTACGCATAAGCAAAGACACAAAACAGCATTGCACGTTAGTATCAATCGACTTGTTTGCTGAATAAAAAGCAACGCTGGTTTCATAATGCAATAAATATACAATGTTTAAGCAAGCGATTAGCCAGGTTGTGGTGGCTGATTCATCATGTGTCGTGTTGCTACAACAGCGTCATGATTGTGATTCTACCTTATTGCTTAAATTGAGCACTTAAAGCCTGGTATGACCAACCCCTTGTTATTGCAAAATGTTGAGCAGTATGTTCGCCAGTTATTCACCAGCCGGATCGAAGAGAGTTTCAGCTATCATAGTATTGGTCATACAGAAGCCGTAGTAAAAGCAGCGCTTACTATGGCCGACTATTATAAACTGAGTGAAGAAGACCGTACTGCTTTAGTCCTTGCCGCGTGGTTTCATGATACCGGGTACAGTAAAGGTAAAGCTCATGATCACGAGACAGCAAGTCAACGACACGCTACAAATTTTCTTGCCAGCAAAAACGTCGAGAGCTCGATAGTGAATAAGGTTGTTGGATGTATCGCTGCTACCCGCATGCCGCAATCTCCTAAAAATCTTCTTGAAGAAATTCTATGTGATGCAGACCTTCAACACCTCGGATCGGATGCGTTTCCTGAACAGCATAAGTTGCTGCGAAAAGAACTGATTAGCCTGACGGGAGAAGATATCAGTAAAAAAGATTGGCGTAAAAAGAATATAAGTTTCCTTGAACAACATCAATATTTCACGGAGTATGGCAAAACGTTTCTCGAACCTGTAAAGAAAGATCATCTTGATTCGTTAGTGGCCAAACAAAATTCAAAAACGCAAGCTCCGGAGCAACTCGCGGTTCCGGTATTGCCAACAATTCAGGAACAGGTTCCGCCGGTTCAGAACGCTGAAGCAATTGAGTCTCCAAAGAAAATTAAAGAAAAAGAATCGCGTACTGAAAGAGGCATTGCCACAATGTTTCGGATAATGAGTGAGAATCATGTCAATCTCAGCCAGATGGCCGACAGCAAAGCGAATATCATGATTTCAGTCAATACGATTGTGTTATCGATCCTCGTCTCGGTGTTGTTCAGTAAACTTCAGTACTATCCCCAGTTCATTGTACCAACGATCATCCTTTGTACGGTGAGTTTATTGGCGATTGTATTCGCAATTCTTGCAACACGGCCAAATATAAACAAGGGAACATTCAACCCTGAAGATGTAAAAGAGAAAAAGATCAATTTATTATTCTTCGGTAACTTTTTCAAAATGGAATTGCCCGACTATGAATGGGCGATGAAAGAAATGATGAATGACCGGGATTATCTCTATGGCAGTATGATCAAAGACATTTATTTTCTTGGTAAGGTTCTGGCAAAAAAATATAAATTCCTTCGATTGTCGTACAACATTTTTATGTTCGGACTGGTAATAGCGATTGTAGCGTTTGTGGTGGCGTTTGTGGTGTCGGCGGAGTAGGTGAAGTGAGAGAATATAGAATAAAGAATATAGAATATAGAATGAATACAACGGTTGGTATTCTATATTCCCTATCATGAAACAAAAGTGTACTTATTACCTATTACTCATCTCTATTCCTGAGTAATATTAACTTTCTGATAAGGTGATATGCCTTGTTCCCAAACTTTATACAACCTCAAGCATTGTGCGCTGATTGACTCTTCCAATGGAGAAATGATAATCTGGTGAAGTGCGACGACATAATGAAAATAGAATTAGACATTCAGAACCCTGTATTCCATTCTATATTCTATATTCTTTATTCTATATTCTTTATCTAGGGTCATACTGTCCCCGTTACCATTTCCTTAATCTTCATCACCATCTCGGTCTTCGTAATCGGCACCCCCATGATTTTATTGTATCCTTTAGCGTCGATCAGGAATTGATCGCGGATAATTTTAATAAGTTGACCGTTATTGATTTCTGGAATAAGCACCTGATCGAAATTCTTTAACATCGAACCAAGATTTTTCGGAAAGGGCCTGATATAACGCAGATGTGCATGGCTCACCGCATAGCCCTGCATTTGCAGTTCACTGCACGCACTTTTGATAGCACCATACGTGCTTCCCCAACCGAGAACCAACAATTTTCCTTTTTCAGGGCCGCTATCAAGTTTTTGTTCTGGAAGATAATCTGCAATGCGATCAACCTTTGCCTGTCTCGTAAACACCATATGCTGGTGATTTTCCGGCTCATAGTTTATGTTTCCTGTTACATCTTGCTTTTCAAGTCCGCCAACACGGTGTTCGAGACCGGGAGTACCAGGAATTGCCCACGATCTAACTAATTTCTCGTCGCGTTGATAAGGCTGAAATGTTTCATCTTCCACTTTTTGTTTGAACGCCACTTTGAATTCAGGTAGCTCATCTGCTTTCGGAAATTTCCAGGGTTCAGCACCATTTGCAATATATCCGTCGCTTAAAAGCATGACTGGGGTCATATGCTGAATTGCCATTCGACATGCTTCAAAGGCAACGATAAAACAATCGCTGGGTGTGGATGAAGCAATGATGGGCATTGGACATTCACCATTTCTTCCATAATATGCCTGTAGTAAATCGCTCTGCTCCGTTTTTGTAGGCAATCCTGTCGACGGACCGCCGCGTTGAACATTGATCACAACTAATGGCAACTCCATCATCACCGCAAGTCCCATTGCCTCAGCTTTGAGTGCAATGCCTGGACCCGATGTTGTAGTAACTCCGAGTGCTCCACCATATGCGGCACCGATTACAGAGGTGATTGCAGCGATTTCATCCTCTGCCTGGAATGTTTTTACACCAAATGCTTTATGTCGGCTGAGTTCGTGCAAAATATCGGATGCAGGTGTGATTGGATAAGAACCGAGAAAAAGTGGAAGCCCGCTTCTTTGGGCAGCAGCAATCAATCCGTATGATAATGCCTGGTTACCCATGATACTCCGATACACGCCCGGATCCATTTTCGCTTTCTCAACTTTGAAAGTGGTGGTGAAAGTTTCCGTTGTATCGCCGTAATTATATCCGGCCTGGAGAGCTTTGACATTGCTTTCCAATATCTCCGGTTTCTTACCGAACTTATCTGTGAGAAATTGAATCGTCATTTGAAGATCGCGACTATACATCCAATATAAAAAGCCAAGAACGAACATGTTCTTTGCACGATCCTTTTCCTTCATACCCATCGAAATATCTTTGAGTGCTTCGCGCGTCATCTTAGTGACGTCCATACGAATCACTTCATAATTCTCAAGGCTTCCATTATCAAGCGGATTAACGCCATCTGCATAATTTGCGAGGCGAAGATTTTTTGCATCAAACCCATCTGTGTTCGCAAGAATCTTTCCGCCTTTCTTTAATGCTTTCAAATTGGTTTTTAATGCGGCGGCATTCATTGCAACCAGCACATCGCATTCGTCACCAGGAGTAAAAACCCGATCGCTTGAAAAACGGAGTTGGTACCCGCTTACCCCCGGCAAGGTTCCTTGGGGCGCACGAATTTCAGCAGGGAAATCAGGGAAAGTTGCGAGATCTATTCCGAGTAGTGCTGTACTGTTAGTAAACTGAGAACCTGTCAATTGCATTCCATCTCCACTGTCGCCTGCAAATTTAATAACGACATCGTTGAGTACTTCTTGTTTGCGAACCATGGGACCAAAATGATTTAATGGCAAATTTACGTTTGATCCCCTGAATATAGTAAAAGTTTAGTGGCTGTAGCACAGTCGGTCTCGGTGTTCAATAGTGTTGTGACATTCGTATTTCCAATGCCATTTTAGTATGGGCCTATGTCGACATACTAAGCCTCCAAACCAGCCGTTTTAGCAGGGAATAAGTGGATCAATTACTTGTTCAGCAGTTTACTCTTGTACTCTTGAGAAAGAAGCTGAGTCGTCGATACGTTCAACAAATTACATCGAGTGATGCTTTCATTATTGATAAAAACGGAATATTTTACGCTCCATAACCTTAAACCGATGAAAAACCTCTACTTACTGGCTCTGGCCTGTTCTCTATTTTTTACTTCCAATTCGCAGACTCTTCTTTTTGGCGGCGCCGCCGGTAACGGGAATTTTGAAAACGGAACAAGCGACTGGATTTTTGTCAATGGATCACAAACAAATAAATGGGTAGTAGGCGATAACGCAACTCCAGGATTCACAGGGAGCAAATGTGTATATATCAGTTCATCGGCGACGGCGCCATATGCACACACCTATTCAACTTCGACTGCCAGTTACTCCTATTTTTATAAAGATGTGGCTATCCCAGCAGGGACAACAACACTTTGGCTGACGTTTGATGTCATATCAAATGGTGAATCGCAAAACAATGGTTTTGGACCGGAAGCAAAAGATGCACTTCGCATCTGGGCAAAAGATCTTTCTGATCCCGTTGTTGCCGGGGAGGAACTCGACAATATTTTTATATCTGCTGCCGCAGGATACTATGATATTTCTGCATGGAAATACAAACAGGTAAGAAGTCTCGCGGTTGGTTCCTTTGCTGGATCAACCATGCGGATCATCTTCCAGTGGTTTAACGATGGCGCAAATGGCAACCAGCCTCCTGCTGCACTTGACAATATTGAATTGTATTCATCCTGCCAGGAATTTATCACACCTAATGCAAGCGGAACAATCACATCAACCACTGCTCAACTTGTTTGGAGTACGATCGCCGGTGCAACCGGTTATCAAATCCGATATCGCAAACTAAATGAACCTCTCACTGTTCCAACTTATACTAATCCTGTAACCATCAATGGAGGTACATCTTATTTTTTTACCATTAGCGGATTGACCCCGTCTACAAATTATGTAGCGGAGATTCGACCAGTCGGTCTTGCTTGTACCGAGTACGGTTCACCTGCAAGTTTCATGACGCTCACGCCACCGACAAATGATAGTTGTGCTGGCGCAACATTATTAAACGTAGAGTCGGCAACGACTGCAGGACATGCTGCCACTTTCATCGGCGCTACTCCAACCCCCGCGCTGGCTAGTAGTTGCCCGGACGAAACAAATAATGACGTGTGGTTTAAGTTCGTAGCGCAACAAGCAACTCACTACATTCAAACAAACGACGCGGATTACGAAGAGTCGAATTATTCAGCAAAGAATATTACACTGTTCACTGGCGATTGCAACAATCTTCAACCAGTAGCGCAACCATGCGCGTCTACATTGCTTTCGATTTACCAGGGTGGTTTTGTTACCAGGTTGAAAGCAGAGTCGTTGGTTGTTGGCGAAACATATTATGTTCGGATCATTACAGATGATAATGGCGGTTATGATAATTTCAATATTACTGTATATAACCCAATGGCAGCACCGGAGTGCCCGGAGCTATTACAACCCGTACTCGACTCTGTAATTAATGCGGGCGTTCCATACCTATTTAAGTGGTCAAAGGCTGATGGCGCTGACGCATATCGCGTTCGTATCATCCAGGAAAGCGGCGCATATACCGAAGTGTGGACCAGGGACACATCTTTCCAATTTACTGCTCTGCCGGGAATCAATTATTTCTGGCTTGCAACGCCTTTCAATGTATTGGGTCAGTCGAATGGTTGCAACGCAGGCACTTTTAGTACTTGTCCAAGTATCCCAAATGCAATTACCATATCCGCACCGAACGGAACAAGCAAATGTGGAAGAGACAGTGTCTTGCTTCGAGCTAGCTCCGGCGTTAACGTTCGATGGTTCCTGGATAATAATTTGATTGCGGGTCAACACTCGGATTCGATATGGGCTACAGCTGCAGGAACCTATACCTTAAGAACTGTCAATGGTGGTTGCTATAGTGATGCGTCGAACAGCGTTGCGATAACAAATCAACCAACGCCGATTAAACCTTCGATCCTTGCGCAAGGCGATGTAAACTTTTGTGAAGGTGGAAATGTAACACTTAGCTCAGTTGCGAATCAAAACAATCAATGGTTTAAAAACAGTACAGCAATTCCGACAGCTAGCGGGACCACCTATGCGGCGGAATCGAGTGGCGATTATTATTTACGCATAACAAACGAAGTATCGGGTTGTCATAATTTCTCAGATACGATCTCGGTGACAACGATTGCGCTTCCAGCAACACCAGTGATATCGGTAACTGGAAACACTACCTTTTGCACGGGTGACAGCGCTTTGCTAAAATCATCTGCATCTACAGGCAACCAATGGTACAGAAACGGGACACCAATCATTGCAGCAACTGATACATTCTACTATGCAAAAACAGGTGGTGACTATACGGTTAAAGTTATCGGAACGACCTGTACTTCGTTAAGCAGTCTTGCGCAGACAATCACTATTTCAGCACCTCCTGCAGCGCCTATTGTGACTATTGTTGGCGCTTCAACATTTTGTGAAGGCGACAGTGTGAAGTTTAGTTCATCAGCTAATGCGGGCAATCAGTGGTTTAAAGATGCTGTAGCGATACCGGGGGCAACAGGTCAAAATTTCTTTGCGCTGCAAGCTGGTAGTTACACTGTACGGTCGACAGTAGGAACATGTAACTCAGCCATCAGTACTGCTAATATTGTTATCGTAAACACGAAACCGACTAAACCTGTAATTACAGTTAACGGATTTGTATTGAATACAACAGCAGGTCAATCGGGATATCAGTGGTATCTCAACAATGCGCCAATCATCGGTGCAACAAATTCATCGATCACTGTGTTGGCTATCGGCAACTATAAAGTTGAAATAACCGATAGCAAGGGCTGCAAAAATATTTCAGACAACCTCAATGCCGTCATTACTGGTGTGAATGATGTCGAGATACTTGGATACAAAATATCGCTATATCCGAACCCGATTACTGAATATGTAATTGTAAATGTTGGACAAGGCAATAGCGGAATCAAATCATTCACAGCAACTGTCACTGATCTTTATGGCAAAACGATCAGTATCCAGCAATTGAAAACGGGTGCTAATAAAATTGACATGAATAGATTGGCGCAGGGTCAATATCTCATCTCGATTAGAACTGGTACGACGATTAAGACAATAAAAATTATTAAGATCAAATAAAATTCTATCTATCAAAAGAGGCTGTCTTACATGAGACAGCCTCTTTTTTATTTGGAGCATATGGAAAAACGTTTCAGGTAAGTATGTTCAAAGGCTCAAATGAATTTAATATAGAACTGCTGTCTTGCATTGCTAAAAAAGCTTCGAGGAATTCATTACCTGGATAGAGGTTGTTTGATGGTCATGAGCTGAGGATGGTATTCCGTGATCATACAATATGATACCGCAATGGGGATGGGGATGACGCTTACGATTTAAAAAAGTTGAAGCGCGCCGAATGGACCGTTTTTTTCCCCTCAAGTTTCCGTTTAATCTCATTGCTGCAACTCTTTGCGAGCCGATATTTACATTTCAATTTTCCAAACCGGGATCCGCGGAATTCCGATTATCGTGTGAGTGAAGGATGCACAAGTTGTGTGAGGACGTTTTTAAGCCTTTAAGAAGAGGAAGCAAAAATGAAAGGACACTGACGAAGAGTGGAACAGCCATTTTGATTTGATGAGGGTTGTTTGAAATGGAGCATGTGCGAATTGCGAATGTGCGAATTCAGCAGGTGCGACAGTTTGATTAGAGGCAGCCAGTACGTTTTCCACTAGTTCCAATTTTAATTACGAACGCAATTAACGAGCTTACTTAAGGATATTAGCTACACCCTAAGCCATTTTAACTGACTTCTATGAGTTGAACTGATAGGGAATTATTCATACAAGTTCTAGCTGACCAAATGAATTCGCACATTCGCAATTCGCCATTCGCCATTCGCACATACTTCATCAATATTTATGTAAACGGGCAAACGTGGTTGGTTGGAAGGAGGGGGAGGGGAGGGCCCGCCGCAGGCGAAGGCAATTCATTACCAATTTTTGATGAGTATAAACCAGGATTTTTCCCATTTTTAATCATCGCAAAATTGTGTTTTTCCTTTCTTTTAACGACGTCAATTTCGTTTCTTTCCATGGCGTGGAACGCCATCATCAACACTCGGCAAAAAAAAACATCGCACTCATTCATCAACCAGTATCAATCAACGAATAAAATGCCGCCACTTGAACAACCTCTTCCTTTTTACATGCAACAAACATTGTTGCAATAAGAGATAGTGAAAGCAATAATTTTTTCATGGGATTTTTTTTAGTTGGTTGCAAATTACTATGCATAAATAAAAAAAATACTTCAATTTCGGATTATTCTGGCAAAAAAGGTTGGTTTAAGGCTTACGGTTTACAGTTGGCTAAGGCCAGCCATTCGTACATTCGTATAAATTCGTATTCG
>JACMLR010000467.1 GCA_014379515.1 Chitinophagaceae bacterium | reverse complement strand
GGCTGTTGACCACCTATTGCAAGCAGAAAAGATATTTCGCGCGTTGCAAGAAAATGAATTGCTCGCCAGGAACCTGAATTACCTGGGAACCGTGTATTATTCCAATAAACAACCTGAACTGGCTTTTCGCCAATTCCGCGAAGCATTGCAATTGAACATAGCTACTAAAAATGGTGCAGGAATCGCTTTCACCTATGGAAATATCGGCCATTTGTATGAAAAGAGATTGTTGTACGATAGTGCATACTTTTTTCAACAACAGGCCTTGAAAATGTACTCAAGTATTCGGGACAGTGCGGGAATGGCAAAAATTTACGAGAATATTGGGAGCATTTTTGAAGATAGGGCTCAATATGATTCGGCACTGTATGCTTTCGAAAAGGCCCTTTTCATTAATCAAACAAATAACGACCATATTGCTCAAATAGAGATTCTAAACAATATTGGCGATGTGTACAGAAAAACTTCCCGTTTTGCAGAAGGGCTGGTTTATTCGTACCAGGCGTTGGAGATAGCAAGAAAAACGGGGTCACTTTATCAACTGTCCAGTGCCTGCCGCGATATGGCGCGAGGATTTGATCTACTCAAGAAACATGACAGTGCTTACTACTATAATGAGTTGTCCCGGGAACTCGTTGAACAAATTTATTCGGCGGCGAATAACCAGCAGACTCTATTGCTGGAAACAGTGTACGATGTAGAGAAAAAAAACAATGAAATTGCCCGTTTAGCACTGGATAGAAAAATGAATCGGGTAATTATGTTTGCATCGGTGGTAACTGTCCTCTTACTAATAGTGTTGGGACTTGCCATAATCAGCAGGCAACGTCTTAAGATCCGCAACTCCCAGGCAATAAATGCACAGGAAAAGCATCTCTACGAAAAAAACAGGGAACTGATGGAGGTGGAATTGAGGAACAAATTTTTGGAACAGGAAACGTTGCGGGCCACCCTTGAATTGAGAAGCAAAGAACTTTCGAATCATACTTTACATCTTATCCAAAAGAACCAGGTGCTGGAAGAATTGCGTTTGGATCTGGATAGTATGTTGAAAGACGATAAACGCGATCAGCGCAAACAGTTAAGAATCCTGTTACAAAAAATCAATGCGAGCTTTCATCAGGATAACTACTGGGATGATTTTCGCGCTGTCTTCGATCAGGTGCACCAGGATTTCTTCAATAACCTGAAAAAAATTGCGGATAATTTAACTGCTGGAGATTTGCGCCTGGTGGCCTTGATAAAAATGAATTTGCCTTCAGCAGATATCGCTACACTTCTTGGAATTTCCCAGGACAGCCTGCGGGTTTCCCGTTATCGCCTGCGAAAAAAAATCGGAATACCAGAAGGTGAGTCCCTAACAGCCTTTCTTCAATCACTGTAAGCCGTAAACAATCTTCTTGAACATGATTGAGGTAACAATTTGGTAATGGACAATTCAAGTCATAAAAAAGTATTGTGAATAAGGAGCTTACATTGTAATTGATGCTGATGTTGCCGCTCTGTATACGCGGCGATTTCTCATGCTTCCCTTTTGTATACGCAGGTTTTGAAATCTATTACCCGGCGTATGCGAGATTTATCCCAGAATATATTTTTTATGAAGAAAAGCCTTTTCATTAGCTGTTACCTTCTTTTAATGGTAACGATCATAGCCAATGCGCAGCGCGCCATAGTCAAAGGAACAATCCGCGACGCTGTAAACATGGAGGCATTGACGGGAGCTTCCATTGTTGCCACGGGTGGTAATCTTTCTTCCGTTTCCGATGTAAATGGACATTTTACGTTGTACGTGAAGCCGGGCGATATCCGGCTTACCATCTCTTATCTTGGTTACAGTGATACAACATTCTTATTGAATTTAAGAGAAAAGGAAATCATTACAGTTGAAGCTTTACTTAACAGCCGGTTCGGTCAATTAAGCGGAATCGTTGTAAGTGGCCTGATGCAGGGTCAGGCAAAAGCACTCAATCAACAAAAAAATGCCGATAATATCAGGAATGTTATTTCCGCAGATCAAATGGGTCGTTTCCCGGATCCCAATGCAGCGGAAGCCCTGCAACGTGTCCCGGGAATAAATATTGAACGCGATCAGGGCGAGGGGAGATATGTACTGGTTCGTGGACTTGCCCCACAGTTCACGAACATCAGTGTAAACGGTGAGCAGATTCCTTCTCCAGAGGCAGATGTGAGATTTGTTGCCCTTGATGCCATTCCTACTGATCAGCTTGCGGCAATAGAAGTCAGCAAAACCCTCACGCCAGATTTGGATGGAGATGCTATTGCAGGTTCGGTTAACTTGATAACACGCATGGCTCAGTCAAAAAAGCCCCGGATCAATGCCTCTCTCGCAGGCGGGTATAATAATTTAATGAAGCGTGGAAATGTCCAGGGTCAGTTGCAATATGGTCAACGATTCGGTATAAACGAAAAATTCGGGATGCTGCTAAACTCAAGTTATTATCACAACGATCTCGGTTCCGATAACGTAGAACGATCACCTCTGGATAATGAAGTGGAGTTGCGCGACTATGAATTAACCCGCACAAGATTGGGATTGAGCAGCACACTCGATTATCGCTTCAGTAAACAACATGAGATTTTCTTTCGCACGTTATATAGCAGGTTTACTGATCGCGAATGGCGGCGTCGTTACGTGTTTATTCCAGAAGACGACGAAATTGAGAAATTGACAAAAGACCGTTTCGAGTCGCAATCCATAACGACTTTTAATTTGGGAGCAAAGCATAATTTCAAAAGCTGGTTCCTGAATTACGAAACGCAATATTCATATGGTGAACAGAATACTCCTTACGATAATGAAATCGGGTTTGTTGCGGGAATTCCGTCACAGTTAAACTACAACAATCCAAAGTTCCCCACCATCGATGCCCCTGGCTTTAATGATAATACGAATTACGAGTTTGACGAAGCTGGATTTGGTAAAACTATTGCAAAGGACAGGAACCTCACGGCTAAATTCGATCTCGGGATACCTTACACCATTAACAAGAATACAGGATTGATAAAAGCGGGAGCTAAGTACCGGCAAAAAGACAAGAGCTATTCGATTCAGCAAGAATATTTTTCGGCCATCGCCAATATTCCCACGCTTGAACAGTTCGATGAAGCACCGGTAAAATCAAGCTTTTTCGATGGTCGCTATAATATGGGCCGTCCCTTGTCAGTTACGTCGTTCATTAATTTTTTTAATGCTAATCCGTCTTTGTTCCAGCCGGAGCTGGAGGATATGGCCATCGATGAAGCACTTGAAGCTTTTGATGCTAAAGAAACGGTGCTTGCTGGATATCTGATGGCAAAACAAGAATTTCGGCGATGGTTGCTGATTGGTGGTTTCCGTTACGAACGAACTACCGTAGACTATCAATCGAAAGATGTAGTCATTGATGGCGGAGGTGATTTGCAGCAGATCATTCCGGTATCGGGAAAACGGAATTACGAGTTTTTTCTTCCACAATTAAATGTTCGTTACCGGATAAACAAGATGACAAATATCCGTGGCGCTGCAACATTTTCTTACGCACGTCCGAATTTCGGCGAAATTATTCCGGCACAGGAAATAAATCAGGAAGATGGAATTGCCACTGCAGGCAATCCGGATTTGAAACCTGTTAGCGCATTTAATGCCGACTTGCTTGGCGAACATTATTTCGGGAATGTCGGAATTTTATCGGGAGGAGTTTTCTATAAAAGACTGAATGATTTTATCTACAGGCGAGTTCTTTTCAATAGCTCTTATCCTTTAACCGGCACTCCGTATATTCAAGAGATTGATGTAATTCAGGCGCAAAACGGCAATCGAGCTGACCTGACAGGTATTGAACTTGCATTTCAAAATAATCTTCGGTTTTTGCCTGGACTATTCCAGTACTTCAGTTTATATGTAAATTATACATACACACATTCTTCAGCTAGTTTACAAAGCCGCACGGCGGACGCCTCGAAACCCGAGGAGAAGGAAAAAATAAAATTGCCTGGCCAGGCTGCGCATGTCGGCAATCTGTCTCTTGCCTTTGAACGGAAAGGATTGAATGCAAGAATCTCATTAAACTTTAATGGAGAGTACCTAAGCGAAGTGGGCGCCGTGGCGGAAGAAGACATCTATGTTAAAAACAGGGTGCAGATGGATGTGAGTGCAAGTTATGCTTTCAACGCACGGTGGAGAATCTTCGCGGAAGCACTCAACCTCACCAATCAGCCGTTAGAAAGGTACATGGGAATTAAGAGCCAATACATACAACGCGAGTTTTATTCGTGGTGGGGCCGGTTCGGAGTAAAATTTGACTTTTAATCTTTTCAAAAAAAACAAATGAAGATAAATACCGGGGTTGCCTGTTGCATTGCAACAGTTTTATTGCTCTTATCCTGCGATAAAAAGAATGAAGATTTAACTACGCCGCTGTCGCTCGACCAGTTTCCTGCGGTAATCGTACTGGCAGATGAAGGCGATGGTGGATTGGAGGATGAAGACAAATTCAGTTTTGTGATTACGTTATCTGATCGTAAAGATCCCGACGGCCAGGAACCTGGAGGCAAAATAATTCCACTATTATCTCCCGCAACCGTTCATTTCGAAATTACCAGCTTCGAAGGATTCAATAAATTATCAGATTACATTTTGGACGCGAGTGCTTTTTACGAATTGAACGACTGTAACACCGAAGATGTAGACCTCACGTTTGATGTAAATACAGGAAAAGGAACAGTAATTTTTCCGGCCGGCGTGGAAGAAGTGGAAATAGAATTTGAAACGGATGAGTCGCTTTTTGATGACGCTGTTTTTAATACAGATGAACGAAGCATTACTATACAGCTTACCGATCTGACAGGTAATACAGGAAAGGCGGCAGTCAACACATCCGCAGCGTTTGTATATGAAGTGCAGGATGATGAGGGGATTTACGGGGAATGGAAGCTGGATATAAATGATCCTGCTGAATTTAACCGCTTCAAGACCCTGTTTGGGTTAGTGAATGAAGACATAAGAAACCTGGAGGTGGATGACGTAGACGAAATCTTACTTGAATTTGAATACGAGGAGGTTAAAGCAATTGTAGTGTTGAAAGAAACTGAACAGATAGACGATTGCGGATCTATCGATACTGAAAACAAAATCATTGAACTGGAGGCAGAAATCGAAGATGTTGATGACAAGGAACTATCCGGGGAGATTGAATTTGGGGAAATCCTGGAAACCGTCACCGGGAGTTTACGGGCGTTTGTTTATACGGGGTCATTTGAAATAATAAACAGCAAATTAAAAATTGTTCTTCGCGGTGAGTTTGGTTCAGATAAAACCGAAGTGATCACGCTCAATTTGGAAAAGTAATAACTGTTGGATCAATTGTAAAAATTTCTGTATGAGAGGCTTGCTTTATTATTTCGTGATACTGATAGTGACCATAGGTTGCAATGAATCAGTCGTTCCACCATCTGTAGGAATTCAAATTTCGGATTCCGCCATTAAACCATTTATTATTACCGATACTGTACAATATGATACGGATGATCCTGCAATTTGGATAAATAAAAATAATCCCGCCGAAAGTTTGATTGTTGGAACTGACAAAGCGGAAGATGGTGCACTGTATGTTTTTAATCTACAAGGGAAAATTCAATCGGACAAAATAGTTAGAGGCTTAAAGAGGCCAAACAACGTAGACATAGAATATGGTTTTATTCTGCAAAACAGGTCAATCGATATTATTGCCGTCACAGAACGTATAACACATAAATTGAGAATTTTTTCCGTGCCGGATATGACACCGATTGATGGAGGAGGGCTTGACATGTTTCAGGGCGATACGGCGGCAGACTATCGTGACCTCATGGGAATAGCGCTTTACAAGGATCGTAGCGGAAGAATATTCGCAATTGTAGGCAGGAAAAACGGCCCCCGGGACGGCCAATACCTTGCTCAATACTTACTGGAGTCAACAACCGCTGGGCAGGTAACGGCAAAGCTCATTCGTAAATTCGGTCAATTCAGTGGCAAAAAAGAGATCGAGTCGATTGCGGTCGACGATGAGCTTGGCTATATTTATTATTCCGATGAAGGCTTCGGTGTTCGAAAATATTTCGCTGATCCAACCAAAGGAAATGATGAACTGGCAGTATTGGGAGAGACGGGGTTCGAGGCCGATCATGAGGGGATAAGCATTTTTTCTATTACCGATACCACTGGTTATATTATTGTATCCGATCAGCAAGCAAACCGGTTTCAACTTTTTTCAAGGGAAGGAACTCCTGGAAAGCCGCATCAACATCGTCTTATCAAATCGGTATTGTTATCAACTGACGAAAGCGACGGATCCGATGTTACCTCGCTTGCCTTAAACAGTAATTTCAAAAAGGGTTTGTTCGTAGCTATGAGTACCAATAAAACTTTTCAGTTTTATAAATGGGAAGACATAATGCCCTAAGGAAATTCCTTCATTTGGTGATCGGCCCACCAAAATAACTTTTGCCATTAAAATCATAATTGTAATCTTATCACTAAGAGTAAAAAATAGATTTTAGCATTCTGGTTAATTCTTCCATGCTGGTTGTTTTGATCAGGCAATCTTTCGCTCCTAACTCTTTACTAAGTGAGATGATTCTGGAACTCAGGTTTGTAGAAAACATAAACTTCTGTGTGTCTTTCAAATGCTCCAGCCTGCATAGGTCGATGAGGCAGTCCAGCCCACTCATCCTCGGCATATTGAAATCTATAAATATATATTGGGGTACAACGCTTCGGTCCGCGAGAATTTGCAAGGCATGTGATGCACTATCGGCCATCAGGCATCGAATATTATTATCAAGTTTGCCGAGCGCAATCGCAAAGAATTCGTGATCGTCAAGATCATCGTCAATGAGAAGGCAGCTTGTATTCATGTGACGGCTCTTGTAATTAAGTAGAAAATTGGGAACGAACCGAGTGAAATCTTAAAACTATCAACCCCGTTTACATTAAAGGATGCTTGAGGAACTACGGATTTAGCAGTAGTCCTTGCTGTTATTCCTTTTGTCATGTTGCGAGTTGCAGTATGGAGATTAAAAATCAGTGGCCTGAAGAATCGCTACGGCGCTCCATAAAACTCGGCATTATAACCTCAAGGCATGTTATCAAATCATTAATTGAAGTGTTGCATCCCACAGGCAACGTAGGGTTGGTAGTAATTTATCTTTACTCTTTCGAGTAAATCACCCGTTAACCAAATCATATCTCTTCTCAGCATTGAATTCGCTCCCGCCAGAATATTGATAGTAGTTTCAGGTTCATTTGCAATACTTGACTAAGAACATTTCCGATTTGCTGTGATGGAATTTACTTGATGCTTTTTGGCGGGGTAAAATCGGCCTTTTTTGCCAACAGTCGGCGTATATTGTCCCAAAGAAAGCGGTGGCACGATACGAACCGGTCGCTTAAAGTCCGAATGATATCACGCAATG
>JACMLR010000043.1 GCA_014379515.1 Chitinophagaceae bacterium | reverse complement strand
CGTTTGCAGCCAATGCAGGGCTACCTGCTTTCGGCATAAAATTCGGTGCAGTAAGATTGAATGGGTTTTCCAACATCAGATCATTTGCAGAAGCGTAGGTCTTGCAACTATCCGTTCCTTCGGCCTTTGTCTTTACTGCTGCTGCAGTTATTAAACCTGTACTGCTTACTTTATAAGGCTCTGTTACCGCATGAACGAGGTTATGACGGAATTGTGAACGACCGTCGATATATGCTTGCGCGGTAGAGTCGCTTTCAAATTGAAAACCTGCTTTCGCATAACCCATCAGGATAGAATTACGAAGTACGAACTGTGTCGAACGACGCCATCTTGTATTGAAGTTGTGATTTGCCAGGGTACCAGTGGCACCATTTGGACCGCAAAAAGTAAAGTTGCTCAACTGAGGACGTGTGCGTGGGAGAGCAGCGGAACCACTTCCATCATTATCACACTCAATTCCATTTCCTGCATCACCACCATCAACCCATAAAGGATCACGTAATGAAATTCCAAATTGTAAACGACCGGTAAAACCGAAGTCAAAATCAAAATCGTCATCTGCTGTTGCGAAGGCAATGATATTCTTTGCATTTACAGTTCCGCCAAAAAATTCATAAGCATCATCGTTTGCATAGGATACCTGGATATTTTCAAGCGTGGTACCGCTTCCAACACCACCACAAGTAAGTCCATTGATTTCAGAATTCGGATCAGCCGCGATACCTGCATACTCGATGCGGATATACTTCAGAACGCCACTGTTATCAGCGATAACACTACCACCGTATTCAGAGTTGATTCCACCTTCGATGATCGGAGTTGTTGCTCTGTTTGTTGGTGCGTTGCCCAAAAGTACGATTCCGCCCCAGTCTCCTGGCTTGCGATTACCCGCACTTCTGCCTGATGTGAACACGATCGGATCCGTCGCTGTGCCTTCAGCATATAGACGGGAGTTACGTTCGATGATTAATGCACCTTTGGTAATTGTATCGCCAACAATGGTACTTCCCGCCGCGATCGTCAGGACTGCACGATTATTCACGAAAACATATCCTTTCAAAATATACTTTCCCTTCGGTAGAGTGACATTCTCATTGATCACGCCGGTAATAACTTTAGTACAGGTAATTACCTGCTCTTTTGTACCAGAACAAGCGCCGCTACCAAGCTCGCCGGTATTGTTGATGGAATCGTCGATGTCAACTTTGATACAAGAGTTAAAGGCGGTCATAATCACTGTCAGCGCCAAAACAATTTTTTTCATTTTATTCTATTTGATAATTATTACTCTACGTTATTTAAGATCGAGGTTGTAGTTAAATCCGATTGTTATAGTTGTTCCTGGTTTATAAGTACTAAACAATCTGTCTGGACCAGCATTAAATTTCTTTTGATCGTTCCTGTTTTCGTAGGTCATTACAGCCTGGTTGAAAATGTCTCCAACTGTCAAACGAATCTCGCCACGCGTTTTTAATATCTTCTGGCTGAATTGAACATCGACAAGATCGCGCGGTTGTTCATAGATGTCACCAAAATCATTATTACCAACCAGTGCGAGACGTTCACCAATTCTATTATATAACAGGGAGAAGTTGGTTCCTTTCGATCCATCATATTGAAAACCCGCATTCACCAGGTAAGGTGATTGACCCTGTAATGGCCGTTCGGTTGATGGCAACTTGTTTCCAGCAGCATCGGTATTGCCAAGGGAAACTTCGGACGTAATCACGGATACATTCCCATTAAAGTAAAGTCGTTGCAGCCAGGCTGCCTTTTCAGATAAAAATGATAAACTTTTTCTCAGCTCAACCTCAAGTCCATACAACGTAGCTCGTTCTGCATTCTGAAACTGGTACTGTCTCCGCGTTGCAACACTTGCACTATTTAATCGTAGCTCGATTGGATCGTCGAACTTTTTAAAGAATACCCCGGCCGATACTATCTCTCCTGCGCGTGGGTACCATTCATATCTGATATCTGCATTGAGTATGCTGCTGCGTTTTAGATTTGGGGAACCGGCAGTTGATGCAATTTGTTCAAAATCGAAAAACGTAAATGGTGCGATTTCTCTGAACTCCGGGCGGGCCACAGTTCTCGACGCCGCTACGCGAATATTTGTTTGGGCGTTTGGACTGATTGTAAGATTAGCAGAAGGCAACAGATCGAGCTTTTCCGTATTTATCACCTGTGCTTTATCTGTTCCTGCCTGGTTGGATTTTAAAAACTGCTGAAACGATTCTAACCTCGTTCCCCAAACAAGGCGGACATTACTACCAATCTTATTATCAAACATTACATAGCCAGCAGAAAGTGCGGAGATACCATAATATTTATCCTGTGGGTTCTGCAAATCAGTACTCAACTGAAAACCATTTTCGCTGAAATTATCACGCAGGAATATTTGATCGAATGGAAGTGAAAGAAGGCTCTGATCTGTCGGTTCGCTAAAACTCAAAATGGTAGCCGAAAAATCACGCAAACGAACCGTCGCACTTCCACCAATTTTCAGCGTTTGCGTTTGAGCTCCAAGTTTGAAAGGTATTGATGCTGATGCATTATATCCAAGAGCATGATCAACCAGGTTGCTAAAAAATCTGTTCGTATTGTTGCCGCGAAGATTGATCGAATATGGCTCGTTGCTACCGATACTCTTGCCGTACGTTTGAACGCGCAAGTCGGGTTGACTTTTATTATTGAAAGAATAATTCAGATTCCAGTTGAACCGGATATCATTGAATGAAATCTGGTGGGTACCTTCCAGTTGTGATGATAAAAGACTTCGTTGATTCAAAACGCTTGATCGAAGCAGTACGTCTTGCAGGTTTTCGGTATTAATCCCGCTCCTTGTATAATAGTTATCGTCAAGTAACTGATTGAAGAGATTCTTGAATGCAATTTTATGCTTCTTCTTACTCCATGCAATGTTTGCGATTGCGCCCCAGCTTACTGTGTACTTATTTTGCTGGTCAGAATAATCGAAAAATTTCTGACCATTATCACCTTTTTCAAAAAGCTGACGCTGGGCATCAAAGAGAAGCTTGGACTTCCTATAGGTGAGCCCAATAATTGACCCGATTGCACTACCATTCTCTTTGCGGGCAGCATTTGCCCAGGTGAGATTGTATTGTTGAATTGGACCTGCCGTCGATTGACGTTGGGCATACGCTTTATCATCAAATGCGCGTGCGATATCTAATTGCTTGTCCGCTGGAAGGCGGTTGAAAGCAGAATATTGTTTCGGATAAGATGAAGGCAAATTACGCTGAGTGTTTATTCCTAACCAATCTGTGTTGCCTCTTTCGTTGCTAAGAAAATCATCAAACACAGATTGAGTGTTGAAACCAAGACTCACTCCAAGCATCAATTGATTTGTTGTTGGAATATCTTTTGTTTGAATTTGAACAAGACCACCCGCAAATTCACCAGTAAGATCCGGCGTTGCTGTCTTATTAATAATGATATTATCAATAAGGGCCGAAGGAATTACATCGAACGAAAATGCTTTTTTATCGGGCTCGGAACTTGGCAATTGTGCGCCATTGATCATTGCTGAATTATAACGATCACTTAGTCCGCGAACGATCACGAATTTATTATCCTGGATAGAGGCACCACTTACGCGACGAAGAACTTCACCTGTATTTTTATCGGGAGTGCGTCTGATGAAATCAGCAGCAAGCCCGCTCGATAATGATGCGTTATTGCGTTGCAGATTAATGAGGGCACTGGTACTCTCGCGGCGGGCGGACGTGCGAACAACAACCTGTTCCAACGTTTTATTTTCGAGCGTTATAGTAAGATCGTTTAAGCCACTTGACTTCACCTCAACTTCTTCAACCACTTTTACATTGTACCCGGCAGCGGAAATTGTGAGCGTGTAAGTTTTGCCAGCTTCAAGCGAAAGAGAAAATCTTCCTTCCACATCTGCTGCGATTGAAATAGGCGGTGTGCCAACTGTAACTGTAGCACCGGAGATCGGTTCATTCCTTGGATTGAGTACTTTACCAGTAAGCTTTACAGTTTGAGCAACGCCTGTAAGCGACAAGAAAATCCCCAAAACAACGAAAGCCGGTTTGATAAAAAAGCGCAGTTTCATGCGGGCAAAAGTATCGTCGCGAAGTTATCGGTATGTTAGCCCAATGTTAAGCAATTGTGAAGCGAAGGGTAGATAGGCGAATTTTGAGAACTGCAGCATGTGCGAATAGCGAATGACGAATGGCGAATTCTTTAGTTGTTGGAATTGGCAGCAAAATCTCCACCTTCGAAACTGCAAATTCCCTGCTTCTGGCTCCCTGGAATTGAGGTTGGATATAACCGCCGATCCTCAGGCGATCAAACTTACCATAGAGGTTCAGAAGCCCCTTACCCATATCGGTTGTTGTATCGATCATGTCCATAAGAAATTGAGACTGTGATGCTTGTCCAAAGAAAAGGAACCCACAAATAATCAGAGTACGCCTTATTGGTAACAATAACTTCATAATTTCTTAACGTTCGCCAAAGGTAAATGCAAGCTCAAAGGGCGACATTAATAAATTGTTACCAAATCTTTGATGCTCTGCGCTACCCCCTATTAAGTTAATCTTTGCGCAAATTCTGATTTATGGGTTTGAAGTCGATCATGAAAATTTTTATGCCGAAGGATAAGGTTTTTTATACCTTATTTGAAGAAGTGGCAGATAACGTTTCGAAGATGGGAAAGACCCTAAAGGAAGTTGTAAAAGAACCAGACTTTGACAAGCGCGCATCGATTATTGCGAAAGTGGAAGATCTCGAACATATGAACGATGAATTAACCCATCGCATATTTACTGAACTCGGCCGCAACTTCATCACTCCCTTCGACCGGGAAGACATCCACTATCTAGCTTCCGCTTTGGACGACATCTGCGATTATACTTTCGCGACAGCAAAAAAAATCAACTTCTACAAGATCAACCCAAATGATCCAGGCATTCAAAAAATGGCCGACCTGATTGAACAGGGTTGCAATCAAATTTCTACTGCCGTTAAAGAATTGCGCAACATGAGTAACATGCGCAATATTACTGATGCACTGGTTAAAGTAAATAGTATTGAAAACCAGGCAGACGATATTTTTGATTTGAGCATCGATCGTCTTTTTGAAACAGAACCAGATGCGAAAGAAGTTATTAAGAAAAGGGAAATCTACCAGGTGATGGAGGTTGTTACCGATAAATGCGAAGATGCTGCTAACGTTATTGAATCAATCATCATTAAATACGCATAAGCGAACTCGTAAGCGAACACAAACTGCATTGTATGAGTAGTTTTTCTTTTTTAGTAGTCATCATTGTTCTCGCTTTGATATTCGATTATATAAACGGTTTTCATGATGCGGCGAATTCAATCGCGACCATCGTTTCTACAAAAGTGTTGACGCCCTTCCAGGCGGTATTATGGGCAGCTATTTTCAACTTCGCAGCATTCTTTGTTTCTAAATACATCATTGGCGAATTCAAGATCGGGAACACGATCGCAAAGTCCGTCAATGAAAACTTTATTACGCTAGAGGTCATTTTTGCCGGGTTGATTGCCGCAATCGCATGGAATCTTTTGACCTGGTGGTTCGGAATACCGTCGAGTTCATCACACACTTTGTTAGGAGGATTTATGGGTGCAGCACTTGCCCATGCCGGCGCACTTAGTAAAGGTGGATTTTCGGTGATCAATTATGCAAAGGTTATCCCTACGTTTTTGTTCATCTTCATCGCACCGCTGATTGGTATGGTGATCGGTTTTATAATAACGGTCATTATTATTAATATAAGTCAGAAGGCAAATCCCTATAAAGCCGATAGTTGGTTCCGCCGGCTGCAGCTCGTTTCCTCGGCATTGTTTAGTCTTGGCCACGGAGGGAACGACGCACAGAAAGTTATGGGCATCATTGGTGCTGCATACATTTATTACGAAAAGCAACGAGGTGTTGAATTAGATTTTACGACGTTTGTCAACACGCACCTTTGGGTACCGCTGGCAAGTTTTATTGCTATCGCCATTGGTACGCTGAGTGGTGGATGGAAGATCGTAAAAACGATGGGAACCCGGATTACAAAGGTTACTCCATTGGAAGGCGTAAGTGCCGAAACCGCTGGCGCGGCTACACTTTATGTTGCCGAACACCTTGGTATACCAGTCAGCACAACACATACTATCACTGGAGCCATCATTGGTGTTGGAGCAACGAAACGCTTATCCGCAGTTCGGTGGGGTGTAACAATAAACTTGTTATGGGCATGGATTCTGACGATTCCTGTTAGCGCAATCCTGGCGGCCATTGTGTACTACATCCTGAAATTATTCATTTGATAACAATCTCTTTACATCATATTTTTTATAAGAAGCAGTGCATTTCGCCTGCTTTTTTTATTCAGTTCTTTCTGTTACCTTGGCAACTACTTTTTTGATTACCCTGTTGTTATAACTAAAACTAAATCGAGTGAAAGGGATTATACTGGCCGGCGGTTCCGGCACCCGGCTGCATCCAATTACCTATGCCATTAGCAAACAGATCATGCCGATCTATGATAAACCGATGATCTATTATCCCTTGTCAACATTGATGCTTGCGGGGATTAACGAGATATTGATTATTTCAACACCACACGACCTTCCGCAATTCAAACGACTTCTAGGAACTGGCGAAAAACTGGGACTGAAATTTTCATATGCAGAACAGGCGGTTCCGAATGGACTTGCCCAGGCGTTTGTCATCGGCGCGGAATTTATCGGTTCCGATAGCGTTGCACTCGTGCTGGGAGATAACATATTTTATGGTGCTGGCTTAGGTGAGCAACTCGAACAAAATACAACACCAAAAGGCGGAATCGTATATGCCTATCATGTAAGTGATCCCGAGCGGTATGGTGTTGTGGAATTCGATAAGGAAAATCATGTTCTTTCTATCGAAGAAAAGCCCAGTAAACCGAAAAGTAATTACGCAGTTCCTGGTTTGTATTTTTATGACAACGAAGTGGTGGAAATTGCAAAACAATTAAAGCCAAGTCCGCGGGGCGAGTACGAAATAACCGACGTAAATAAGGAATACCTTCGCCTTAACCGCTTAAAGGTTTCGATATTAGATCGCGGAACGGCATGGTTGGATACCGGGACCTTTGATTCCCTGATGCAAGCTTCGTTGTTTGTACAGGTAATCGAACAGAGACAGGGAATCAAAATTGCATGCATCGAAGAAATCGCTTATCGGAAAGAATTTATTTCGGCCGCGCAATTAGAAGAAATGGCTCAGCCTTTATTGAAAAGCGGGTACGGGCAATATCTCATAAATATTCTCAAAGAAAACAAATAGCCCCATGAGTAAGATTCTAGTGACTGGCGGATGCGGATATATCGGATCTCACACAATTGTCGATTTGCTTGAAAACGGGTATGAAGTCATTTCCGTTGATAATAATGCACGGTCTTCGCCTCGCATCATTGAAGGAGTTGAAAAAATTACAGGCAAAAAGATCAAAAATTACAAAGTTGACCTCTGCAATTTTGATGATACGTTCGCGATTTTTGCAGAAAATGAGGACATTGCCGGCATCATCCATTTCGCAGCTTATAAAGCGGTTGGCGAATCGGTCGAACAACCATTGCTTTATTTTGAGAACAACCTGCTATCACTAATTAATCTACTGAAGTGTGTTCAGGAATTTAATATTCCACATTTTGTTTTTTCTTCGTCGTGCACAGTGTACGGCAACCCGGATAAAATACCTGTTACTGAAAACACGCCGCCGAAGCCTGCAGAATCTCCTTATGGTTACACAAAACAAATGGGCGAGCAGATTATAAATGAGTTTGCGAAAACGTACAATACACAGTGCATTTTATTACGTTATTTCAATCCGGTCGGTGCGCATCCAACAACGTTAATCGGCGAATTACCTATCGGCAAGCCGGCTAATCTTGTACCGGCAATAACACAAACGGCTATTGGAAAAATTCCATTGATGACCGTTTATGGCAATGATTATAAAACAAGAGATGGTTCGTGCGTTCGTGATTTTATCCATGTTAGTGACATTGGTCACGCACATACGCTAGCAGTTCGTTATCTCGAAGAAGGAAGGAATTCCAAGCGAACTGAGGTCTTCAATCTCGGTTCAGGCAACGGTGTTACCGTACTCGAAGCGATTCGTGCATTCGAGAAAGTAAGTGGTCAAAAATTAAATTATATAATTGGCCCACGCCGCCCGGGAGATGTTATTGCGATTTATGCAAACAACGAGTACGCCCGTGAAACACTTGGATGGGAATTGCGTTATAGTCTCGAGGATATGTTGGCAACCGCGTGGAAATGGGAACAGAAAGTGAAAAATGATGAAATCTTTTACCAGAGCAAGCCTGCGGGACTGAACTGATATTGATTTTTACCGATTATGATTTATATCAAAAACATATTGGCGACCTTTTTCGTGGTCGCTTTTTTCTTGCCAATTGAATTGGAACAACGAAGCCTCCTCGATGGGAAGGTGGAAATTTTGTTACCCAAAGGCTGGAAACCGATGAGCGAAGACCTCGTGAAAATCAAATACCCGGGGGCAAAACCACCAAAGCTTGTGTACAGTGATGTTTCCGGTGCAATCAGCATTGCATTCAATCTCACAGAAAGCAATGCATCTCAATCAACGATTGAGAAATACCATGAAGTACTAAAGCAAAGTTTGGAAAAGGCATATCCCGACGCAGTTTGGGAAGAAACCACAATCAGGGAGATCAATGGAAAAAGAATGGGAGAATTTCGCCTGATCACAGATACGTATAACGATAAAATCTACAATCAAATGCTTTTTACCGATCTCAACGGTAAACTCCTCATTTGCTCCTTTAATTGCGTTGAAACAAAGCTTAAAACCTGGAAACCAATTGCCGCAGACATCATGAATTCGCTAACGATCAAGTGATGTAGTGTGCCAAATAATATTTCTCAAACAACCTATCGACACGGTCGTTTT
>JACMLR010000466.1 GCA_014379515.1 Chitinophagaceae bacterium | reverse complement strand
TCAAACCTTATAAGTAACCCCTTCCAGCGCCAAACTCGTGTTTCCAAAAACCTCTCTTGCTTCTTGTTCAAAAATATCGAGTTTATCATACTTGCTACTGAAATGACCAATTAAGAGACGGCCGACACCGGCTTTCTTTGCAATGGTAGCAGCTTGAACCGTTGTTGCATGAAAGCGAGCCGTTGCTCTTTCAGCGAGATCTTTTAAGTAGGTCGTTTCGTGATACAAAAGATCCACACCTTTTACTCTTGGTATGAGCTCTTCATCATAGATTGTATCTGCACAATATGCATATGAATTGGGACGCGGTGCGGGGTCTGTAACCCACGCGTTGTCGACCAAATCACCCTTTTTATTAGTATAGCTTTCACCCCATTTCAGCCTGTCATAGAAAGATGCCGGTATTTCGTACCGAACGGCATTTTCGGGGTTGACCCGCCGTGGCGGTTTGATCTGTTCGAACTTAAATCCAAAACAGGGTATCCTATGTTTGGTTGGGAAGCAGGTGACTTGCCATCGTTCTGTCTTGACCAACACGCACTCATCGGTTAACGGATGAAAATGGAGTTTATAAGGCAACTTGCTATGGGCAGCATCGAACTGAAGCATTAATATTTGATAAACAGGCTCGGGTGCGTATAGGTGGAGATCGTGTTCGCGATTAAGCAGACCCATGCTATTCAGTAACCCCGGCAAACCAAAATAATGATCGCCATGCAAGTGCGAAATAAAAATGTGGTTGATTCGTCCCCAGCGAATTTTGTACCGTGCCAGTTGCATTTGCGTGCCTTCGCCGCAATCAAGCAGGAACAACTGGTCGTCCAGTGTTATTACCTGGGCTGTGGGATGCCTGTCAAAGGCTGGAAGTGCAGAGTTATTTCCTAAAATTGTTACGCCGAGCATGTCCTGTTAGTAATAGATAAGATTATTGGAATAGTCAACAGTTCGGAACACTGCTGCACAGGTTGGCAAATTAGCTATTTACAACCACTCTCAAAAATGAACAAGCAGTAATTTGAAGAAATGAGTGAAAAAGGAATTTGGTCGAAGTGGTGTTACTTACTTTTAAAATCGCCGCGCTTCCAGGCTTTGATAAATTCATTCCAGGCGAATGGATTTAAAATATTCTGTGGCGGAGCCTGACCATAATAATAATGACGATTCGCATGGTTTTTCAACAGAATATTACCGGTCTCCCGACCGTCTGATGGTAGATTTTTGGCGAGAATTCTTCGCTTACCTTCTTCGGTGTTTTTCCTGGCTATCTCGTAATTATCGTCGGGGATATCCACGTTTACAAAGTCCCGTTCAAACTGTTCCCGCGTTGGCCTGGGGCGAATAATGGTGACGGGCAAATAAACAGTATCGCGTACCATTAACTGGATGACGCTGTGTTGATTTCCTTCGAGGCTTCTTGAAATCTCAATCAATTTGGACTTAAACCCGATGGAACTGAATTCCAGCTTATCGCCTTTCAAAACGACAATTGAAAAAACGCCTTCATCGTTTGTATACGTACCCTGGTTTCGACCCTGAACTTTAACTGTAACTGAGGGAATACCCATAAGGCTGTCGGCAGTCATCACCACTCCATACAACTGGATAACAGAATCCTTCAATTTTTCAAATTGGGCCTGGGCTCCAAAAGGCAGAAAGAATGCAGCAAATAAAATAAAAAGTAAAGATCTTTTCATTGTCGTCAAATATACAGAACGACTCCTAAATACTTTCAGCTAAATAAGGTTGCCAATCTTTAATTTTGCAGCTTTAACAAAACCGTTGCATACATGACTGTTGACTTGATTTTAGAGGCGTTGAAGAATGTTCAGGAACCCGATTTGGGGAAAGATCTTGTTACATTAAACATGGTGAAGGACATCGTGATAGAAGGAAAATATGTTTCATTCACTGTGGTTCTAACCACACCCGCATGCCCGTTAAAAGACCTCATCAAAAATAATTGCATAAACGCTGTCAAAACATACGTTGAAAAAGACGCAATTGTAAAAGTAAACTTCATTTCAAACACAACTACGAATCGGAAAGACGGGAAGGCCGTACTACCCAATGTCAAAAACATCATTGCAGTTGTAAGTGGAAAGGGTGGGGTGGGGAAGAGTACCGTCTCCGCAAACCTCGCTATTGCGTTGGCACAGGGTGGCGCGAAAGTCGGTCTGATGGACGCCGATATTTATGGACCGAGTGTTCCGATCATGTTTGGTCTGCGTGGTCAACGACCAATGATGATGGATAATGGCACGGAAAAGGGTTTGATTGTTCCGCTTGATAAGCATGGGATCAAAGTAATGAGTATTGGCTTATTGGTTGATGAAAAAAGTGCTATTGTTTGGAGAGGTCCAATGGCGAGCAGTGCGATTCGTCAGTTCGTAACCGAGGTTTATTGGGACGAGTTGGACTATCTTATAATAGATATGCCGCCGGGTACGGGCGATATTCATCTCACCCTTGTTCAAACCGTGCCCGTTACGGGTGTTGTGGTTGTTACCACACCTCAGGATGTCGCGCTTGCTGATGCAAAAAAAGCGATTGCAATGTTTGCACAAGCGCAGATCCGCGTTCCAATCATTGGGCTCGTTGAAAACATGAGCTATTTCACGCCGGCAGAATTGCCGAACAGCCGTTATTATATTTTTGGAAAAGAAGGAGGCAAGAAACTTGCCGAGGAATATGAACTTCCGTTTTTAGGACAGATACCATTAGTCCAGGGTATTCGCGAAGGTGGAGATGCGGGTGTGCCCGCGATGGTTGGTGATGATGAGATAACGAAACAGGCATTTCTTGATTTTGCTGGCGCGGCTGCAAGGAGTATTTCAATGCGCAATGCAAATATGGCTCAGACTGAAGTTTTGGAAATAATTGATTAGGTAAAGACCAGATACGAATCCGCATGTATAATTTATCCAGGTATAAAGAACCCGATCGCGTTGTGATTCTTGAATTCATGAAGAAGAATTCCTTTGCAATGCTGATCGGATCACAAAATGATATTCCTTCAGCAACGCAGGTTCCATTGCTGATCGACGAACGCGATGGAAAAATTTTCCTGATCGGGCATATCATGCGCAAACAGGATCATCACCTTGCATTCCAGAAAAACCCCAATGTACTGGCTCTGTTCACCGGTCCTCATACTTATGTCAGCGCATCCTGGTACGAAAATCCACACGAAGCTTCAACCTGGAATTACATGAGCGTACATGCCCGTGGGAAATTGAATTTTGTGGATGAAGCTGCATTAGTAGATTCCTTACGCCGTTTATCCTTGCACTACGAAAATAATAATAATGCCTCCCCGACGGTATATGATAACCTGCCTCCTGCTGATGTTGCAAAGATGCTGAAGAGTATTGTTGGATTTGAGATCGAAGTCAGTTCGATCGATCACGTTTTTAAACTGAGTCAGAATCGGGACGAGAAAAGTTATGAT
>JACMLR010000465.1 GCA_014379515.1 Chitinophagaceae bacterium | reverse complement strand
TTTGTGGATGAACAGTATGCCCTGAAGTTCAGTGAGGAAACACGCATCGGGAAATTATCAGGCGCATTTGCGGTGATCGCGATATTTATTTCATGCTTGGGATTGTTTGGCCTGGCCTCGTATGTTGCCGAACAACGCACAAAAGAAATCGGCATCCGGAAAGTAATGGGTGCCAGCGTGTCAAATCTCTGGCAATTGTTATCAAAGGATTTTGTGCTGCTTGTTATCACTTCTTGTTTCATTGCAATTCCAATTGGTTATTATGGAATGAATAACTGGTTGCAGAAGTACAATTACCGAACAAATCTACCGTGGTGGATCTTTGCACTCACTTGCGTGGCAGCAATTGCGATCACCTTGATCACAGTAAGTTTCCAATCGATAAGAGCGGCGAAGATGAATCCGGTCAAGAGTTTGCGATCGCAGTGAACAGACGATGAAGGTTCACAACGGTTTCTTTTATTCACCCAGTGATAAGCTTTTCGTTTTGCTTCTATCTCTTCCAGGTCCCGTATCAGAATAATCAATCGTTTCGGAAGGCTAATAACCAGACAAATTTTGCCACTTGCTTTAGTGCTGTTGGTTACTGCGACAAGGGAATACGAATTCTCTTCACAATGACCCTTATAGATAGCGCCGTCCCTTGCGCCAAACTTTCGTTTTCTGTAGACAACCTTCCCCAGCAATTGGTTTATAACAATCCGTCTTCTGCTACAACCATGCACACTCTGGCCGGCAGATCAGCGGCCACTTACTACCCGCTCTCGCTCTCCCTCGCTGGCATGCACTTTGAATTGGATCTCTAAATGCATTTATGAAGAATGAAAGAAAAGATCCTGCACTTAAAATGCCGACGCCCGCAGAAATAGGCGGCACGCAGCATTCAACTGCTTTAAAAAAACTTCTTGTCGATGGGGTAAAGGATATTTATTGGGCGGAACAAGAACTGTTGAAAGTACTTCCCAACATGCAACAAGCCGCCACAACCAATGGGTTGAAGAAGGCGATCCAGGAGCATATCATCCAGACCCAGGATCATGTCACCCGTTTAGAAAATGTATTCGAACTGTGCGGTGTTGAACCGCAAGCTAAACCCTGCGAAGCAATGCAAGGGCTGATAAACGAGGGACAGCATATATTGTCGCAAACCGAATCAGGAACGATGACCCGTGACGCTGCAATTATATTTGCGTCACAAAAAATAGAGCATTACGAGATCGCGACTTATGGTGGCTTGTTAGAGTTTGCAAGAACACTCGGGTACAGGGATGTAGCTGGTTACTTCAACCTTACACTCGACGAAGAAAAACAGGCCGACCAGGGTTTATCGCTCATTGCTCAAACAGGGATAAACTGGAATGCTGAGCATGAAAAAGAAACTGCTAAGTAGCCCGCGAGATCATAATTAATCATACACATATTTTCAATAAAATAGCAAACATGAAAGCTGCAGTTATTCACGGACCCGGAAAAGTTACTTGCGATACGGTTGATGATCCAATTTTAAAAGATGATCGTGATGTCATTTTAAAAGTAACAGCAACGGCGATATGCGGATCAGACTTACACATTTATTCCGGAGGGTTGCCTCAACCGCGGCCAATGGTATTAGGCCATGAGTTTATGGGAATTGTTGAAGAAACCGGCAAAGCAGTAAAGAATCTGAAGAAGGGAGACCGTGTTGTAGTTCCTTTTCCAATCGCGTGCGGTCATTGTTTTTTTTGCAATCATCATATCCCAGGCAATTGTGAAAATAGTAATCCTGATCACTATGGTCCGGAAGGTGGAATTTTGACAGATAAAGGTGGTGCGCTTTTCGGTTATACGGACCTGTATGGTGGCTACGATGGCGGCCAGGCGCAATACGTTCGTGTTCCATATGGTGATTATGGTCCGCGCATTGTTCCTGACGATCTTACGGATGAACAAGTGCTTTTTCTCACCGACATCTTCCCTACAGGATATACCGGTATCGATTGGGGTGAAGTTAAAGGCGGCGAAACGGTAGCAATATTTGGTGCTGGTCCAGTGGGAATCATGGCGGCCAAAAGTGCATGGCTTCGTGGAGCGAAAAGAGTATTGATTGTAGATACTGTTCAATATCGATTGGACATGGCCAAAAAAGCAGCAAACGCTGAGACGATTTTATGGGAAGGGAACAACGACAAAGATGTCGTCGAGCAAATACGTTCGGTAACAGAGGGTAGGGGAGCAGACGTTGTTGTTGAAGCAGTAGGCTTTGAACCCGATCGTTCGTTTTTAGATCGCGCAAAAGCGGTTATAAATTTTGAAGTGGGTTCTCCAAAAGTTATCGAAGCATGCATGAGTGCTGTTCGCAGAAGTGGAATTGTATCAGTCCTCGGAGTATATCCGGTACACTACGACAATTTTCCTTTGGGTCAGTTTTTTGATAAAGGGCTTACATTACGTGGCGGGCAGGCACCGGCTCATAAACATATCGACAAATTGTTGGCGTACGTTAAAGAAGGTAAAGTGAAACTGGATGATATCATTACGCATAGACTACCGCTTACACAAATCGCCGAGGGCTATTCTATCTTCAAAAAGAAAGAAGACAACTGCGTGAAGGTGGTGTTAGATCCATGGGCTGGATAATCGCGATTGAGCAATCATTAATTAATTTTCTTACGAACAGCATCTATATGTAATCTGAAAGTTGCTGTTCGTAAGATAACAGCTTCTCGGGGCAGCCAGGGTCAGCGGCAACCTATTCAACAGCTCTGAATAGCCGCAGTCTTTTCCATTCCACTACCGCAACGTAAAATTGGTTGGTAGATGCTTACGGATAGTACCTGTATATTTTTCCGGTATTGCTTCGTTGATTCTCATCTCTTCCCAATCCGATATAACCAAGACCATTCAACGAAAAGCCCATCGCCCAGGCACGAGTATATCCCGGAAAATCGGGCTTGTTTGTCCATGTATTGCTTGTTGGGGCGTAACGCCAAAAATCTTTATAGAAAGTAAATCCACC
>JACMLR010000464.1 GCA_014379515.1 Chitinophagaceae bacterium | reverse complement strand
ATCTTCGATTCAGCCAGACCATTCGTTACTCGAATTGAAATTCAGGGAATTGATTCTGACCATTGCCGATAATCCGCAGAACCACGAACTACTATCTTATTTCTTTTCATTACTAACTGAGCCCCAATCCGTCTCCCTCCAACGAGTAATGGAGGACAATTTTTGCTTCAACCTTAAATTGGAAGAGTTTGCTCAATTAAGTAACCGAAGCTTGTCTGCGTTTAAGCGCGACTTTCAAAAACAGTTCAATACAACACCCGGCAAATGGCTACTTGAAAAGCGATTGGACAATGCAATGCATTTGCTAAGCAACATGAACAAAACTGTTGGTGAAACCGCTTTTGAAAATGGTTTCGAAAACCCTTCACATTTCAGCCGCGCTTTTAAATCACGTTTTAATATACCTCCCACTGCTGTCAAACAGCGGCAACTTGCCTGAACTTTATAGTAATGTTTCTGGACTTCTTAGTAATGCCTTGCGCATTACCGATAGATAGTTTTGTGCCATCAAATAACCATTCAATCAAAAAAACAGATTATGAGCACAAAAAGAGGTCCACACAAGACTATGGAGTATATCTCCCGAGAACTGGTCGAATTATTTCGAGCCTTTCTTCCTTCCCATGTACAAAAAATCTGCCCTTGCGTCAGACAGTTTCGATGTAGTGACATGATTTAATTCCTTTCAATATGCAGGCAATTTCACGAATGCTTTATGTGAAGATGGAAAGATTGAAAGTATACTGGAATCAATCAACCTAAAACTGATCTATAGATCCGAAGTTGATTGTCCGGCCTTGTATTACACGAAAAATGATGCTATAAAAAGCTTCGTGGGCACAGGTCCCGTTGCTGCCGCGTTGAATCATGTGAATGAAAGAACGGTGCAGCAAACAATCGCCAGGGCGCTCCAACCGTACGCTCTTACAGAGGAGATGCATCATCTTCAAAACCGTTTCCTTCTATTTATCGCGTAAAAATAATTTATCAAAAAACTCTCAAATCAAATAAAATGAAAAAAATTCTTTTGTTCCTTCTGCCTGTCGTTATGTTCTCTTGTAAAAAGAACACACCAAAACATGATCAGCCACTTGAAAATTATAGTTCCGACCTGGTGAAAGATTGGATCGACTTGCAATTAAAAGTTATCAAGAATGCTACCGGTATCACGCACGTAGCTTATTCCCGTCACTTCGCTTACACCGGCGTTGCATTGTATGAAGCATTGGAAAAAGGTGACAACAGATTCAACAGCATTGCTGCGCAGTTAAATGGCTCTATTAATTTGCCCTCATTGCCTCCTGGTAAAAAGTTGTTTTACCCTGCAGCTGCGAATTCAGCAATTGCTGCAATGCTTCGATTCTTTTACTCAGCCAATGCCAGTAGCGTACAAAGCATCGATTCACTGGAACAAGTATACATCAACCGGCATAAGGCTGAAATCGCCGGGTACGCCGATATAACCGAAGCATTAACATATGGCCGGCAGATCGCAACATCAGTAATTGAATGGAGTAAACACGATGGTTCGACGGAAGCAAATATTCCATATACTCCGTTGGGCGAAGGTTATTGGGAGCCAACTGCACCAGGCTTTGTTGCTGCGAATGTTCCGGGTTGGGGAAACAATAGAACTATATTAAAAGGAAGCATACTCGGTACAATGCCGCCTGCACCAATTGCATTTTCCAAAGTTCCAGGGAGTGCATTTTACAATATGGCAAAAGAACTATTTGATATTTCCCTCGCCTTAACGCCGGAACAAAAAGCGCTTGCTAATTTTTGGGATGATGCTCCAAACGGTAAATACCTTACGGCTTTCGGGCATTGGTTCAGTGTACTGAGCCAGGTAATTGATATGGAAAATTGCAACATTTTGAAAGCAGCGGATGCTTACCTGCGACTTGGCATCTCGCTACATGAATCAATCATTAGTTGTTGGCAAGCCAAATACACCTATCATCAAATACGTCCCATCACCTATATTCAAAAACATATGGGACATCCGGAATGGAAGTCGCTCATTACTACACCACCGCATCCCGAATACTCTGCAGCACATGCGACACTGTCGGCCTCTGCTGGGTATGCGCTTGAATCTGTATTTGGCAAAAACTATTCCTTTACAGACCATAGCTATGACGGAATAGGAATGAGTCCGCGAACGTATAGCAGCTTTGAGGCAGCAGGATACGATGCTGGCTTATCCCGTTTATATGGCGGCATTCATTACAAGCCATCCATCGAAGCAGGTAATACTCAAGGAAAAAAAGTAGGAAAATCGGTTGAGAAAATTTTAAAATCTTTGTAGTTTCCTAACGATGCGGTTACTCAAGCTGACCCGCTTTCTAAACTGACATAACGGTTATCATAATTTACCGGCGAACTTTCCAGGTACATTTAGTTGTATGCAATGGGAGGTTCGCCGGTATTTATTGATAGATGTTCAGGTCATCGGTATGGAATTTGATAGAGTTGACGGCCGGGAAGCCTGGCGATAATATTTCATTGTATTCACTACAACAGAATAATATCTAATCTTAAATCTAACGCAAATGCCTACTGCAATTTCTAAAGACGGTACTAAAATAGTTTACGAAAAACGAGGAGCGGGTCCCTCCATCATTCTTGTGAATGGCGCATTGGCCAGTCGTGAATTCTATGGCGAAAAAGATCTGGCAGAGAAGCTTGAGGACAAGTTCACGATCATCTATTATGATCGCCGTGGGCGTGGCGACAGTACTGATACAAAACCTTACTCGAGAGAAAGAGAAATAGAAGATATCGAAGTACTGCTTAACGAGGTTGGGGGTCGCGCATATCTATACGGCTGTTCTTCCGGCGCCGCGCTTGCACTACTCGCCGCTGAAAAATTCGGACCAGAAAATATTCTGAAACTGGCGCTTTACGAACCTCCTTATACTTCCGATACGGGCGAGTATGCCGAAGGAAAAAAGAAAGTAAACGAATTCATTGCAGCCGATAATCCAGGCGACGCAGTTGCTGCATTTTTAGAGATCGCTGGAACGCCGCCGGAGGCATTGGAAAAGATGAAACAATCTCCGGACTGGAAAAAGATGGTGAAATTAGGACCTACATTAACGTATGATTTTGAAGTGTTGGGAGATGGTGCAATTCCGGAAGCCGTTGTAAAAAATATCGCGATTCCAACCCTTGCCCTGAACGGGGGAGAATCTGATTCCATGTCAGAAACCGCAAGTACGTTGGCGAAACTTATTCCCTTCGCATCGCATAAAACACTAAAGGGTCAGTCGCATGAGGTTGCACCAGAAGTACTGGCGCCGGTATTGATTGACTTTTTTAAATGATCTGATTCAGAGAATCTTCCCCCCAGCCGCTCAACAACTACTTCGCGCTTGCAGCGCTTCCATATTCTTGGGGCTCCTTACCTGGGCCTTACAGCCCAGGCTGATCTACTGCGCTGCTTCGCAGCTGTCAGCGCATTCTTACTATTTTGTCTCTTGTATTTTGTATTCTCTCGCGTCCACGCGCCTACTTTCCTAAATCAATTTCAAACAAACTCACCGAAGCATTATCGTAATGCGCCGGTAATCCATCTGTTGCTTTCAACTTAAATAATCCAAGGTAAGTGAAGCCCCATTTTTCATAATGCTGGATCAGTTTCTCATTTCGACCCACTGTATCCAGCCGGATATATTCTTTCCCTTTTTCTTTTGCATACTGCCGCGACCAATCAACAATAAGTTGTACCAAATTATTCCCGCGCGCAGCAGGATTGGTTGCAATACGATGAATATAAATCGCTGGATCATTATTGCGTTCTTCCCATATTAGTGGATCAGTAAAAGTTGTTGCCCAAATGCATGCAATATGATTATCAATAATAATCTTCCATTGATGCTTCTCGTGAATTTCGGTTTCAATTAAATCCCTCGAAAACACCGGCCACATCACACTTTTCTTTTCTCGTTGTAGATCCGTTGCAACTTTGTACAATCTGAAGATTTCATCGATATCGTCCATTGTGCTATTCCGTATTTCCATGGCCGCAATCTACTTTATTCTGAAAATCGAAGATCAAATTCTCAAAAATTAAAATCAGTTAATGTTTCCGAAGCTTACTATGTCGTGCGCTGTACAGAAAATAAATGGCGATTCCAACCAAACTCCAAACAAGTAAGCGCAGCCATGTTTGTCCATCAAGACTCAACATCAAAAATAAATTAAACCCAATACCAAGCACAGCTACAAGTGGAAGAAATTTCACTTTATATGGTCGATGCAGGTTTGGCTCTTTCTTTCGCAATACAAGCACGGCACCACAGATCATTGCAAAAGCAAATAATGTTCCGATGCTTGTCATTTTTGTTGCTTTGTCAATCGGCGTCGTCGCTGCAACAATTGAAGCAATTGCACCCACGAGTACCGTGCTCTTCCACGGTGTTTTATAAACTGGATGAATTGCAGCAAAAAGTTTTGCTGGCAACAAACCATCTTTCGCCATGTTTAAAAATATCCTTGTCTGTGACAAAATCATCACGAGCATAACCGAAATCAATCCGATCACCGCGGCAATCGTAATCAGCCACGATGCCCAAACCAATCCAACCGAATTAAACGCCGACGCCACCGGTGCGCCTAAATCCAGGCTGGTATAACTGACCATCCCCGTTAGTACTAATGAGACCAAAATATAAAGCAGTGTGCATATAATAAGTGATGCAATAATTGCAAATGGGATATCCTTTGTTGGATTCAACGCTTCCTGCGCTTGCGTTGACACGGCATCAAAACCAATAAACGCAAAGAACACAATACCCGCAGCGGTTACAACTCCGGCAAGCCCATAATGATTGTCACCCGCAGCGTCTGTTACTTGTGGCGGGATGAAGGGTTCCCAGTTTGCTGCGTCTATATAAAATGCACCGACCGCAATCACAAAAAGAACCGCAACCACTTTAAGTGCGACAATAATATTATTTGTGCGCGCCGATTCTTTTATTCCCTTCACAAGTACCCAGGTCACCACCCAAACGATTAATCCAGCCGGCAGGTTTATAGAAAATGCCGGT
>JACMLR010000463.1 GCA_014379515.1 Chitinophagaceae bacterium | reverse complement strand
TTGCAACTCTTTTCTTTCGTGCTTCAATCGACTGACTTTGTCTGAAGTCGGTCATTGCGTCAAGTTGTTGTTTTTGTAACTCGGTGAGTTTCGTCTTTAAAGTATCGATGCGCTCGACTCGCTCACCACGGTCAATCATTTTCTTTTCCCGGTAGAGATCAAGATTCTCGCGTGCCATACCGAGGATAAAACAAATACCGGCGGCAATCAGTAATGTTTTTGGAGACTGACGTCGGAACGCAAAAATGACAACGCCGAAAATTGCATAATGAAAAAGTATGTCCCAAAACCACAGCAGCACATACGCGTTGAAAAGGCCAAAAAGAAGAAGCCACAATTGGCGGCGAATAAAAAATTCGGCGGCCATTAAGCCCTCTGTTCTTTTTTCGAGACGCGTAACAAACAAAAACACACCTGCGCCAAATAACATTGAAAATAAACTTCGCTGTGAGCCTTCCAGGAACCAGAAGTCAAACCACCATGAGATGTGATTCCATCCGTAAGCGTCATTGCGAATTGTAAGGTCATCGATGACGATCCGTGGGAGGGCAAATCCCGGGATATTCATGACCAGAATACCCAGCACCGCGATTCCGCGCAAACTATCCAGTAAAATGATTCTTTCTTCCTGGTTTACAGGAGCTGCAAGTGAAGTTGTTGAATCCGACATTAGTTTTGGTTTGGGGTGAAGGGGAAGACATCGAAAAATAACAAAGTCCGGCCCACCAACTCAACCCATTGACGCGCGCATGCCAGCTAAATTCCAAATTACAAAACCTTTGGCAACAATACGGTTCTTAGTATCTTTAAAAAACAAACGATCTCCTATGAAATACTTGTTTACTTCGCTCTTTTCTTGTTTGTTAGTCGCCAGCATTGCGCAAACAACTATCGGTGTTCAACTTTATACGTTTCGTACACAGATTCCTAAAGACGTTCCGGGCATGTTGAGTACAATCAGTAAAATGGGACTTCGCGAAGTAGAAGGTGGCGGCACTTATGGCCTGCCGTTTAACGACTACAAGCAGTTACTGGAAAAGAATCAGTTGAAAATGGTCAGTATCGGTGCCGATTTTAATAAACTTCAAACCGATTTGCCTGCGGTAATCGCTGAAGCAAAAGCATTTGGTGCGAGCTATGTTACCTGCTTTTGGATACCACATACTGGAGATGATTTCACTTTAGAAGATGTGAATAAAGCAATAACTGTTTTCAATACTGCTGGCAAAGTATTGAAGGAGAATGGACTTTCCCTGTGCTATCATCCGCATGGATATGAATTTCGACCATTCGAGAATGGAACTTTATTCGATCGTCTTGTAACAGAACTTAACCCACAATATGCAAACTTTGAGATGGATGTTTTTTGGATAAAACATCCGGGGCAAGATCCCGTTGCTTTACTCAAAAAATATCCGAATCGATTCCCGTTAATGCATTTGAAAGATAGAAAGCCCGGAACCGAGGGCAATCAATTTGGCCGTGCCGATGTTGAAACAAATGTGGTACTTGGCACAGGCGATGTTGG
>JACMLR010000462.1 GCA_014379515.1 Chitinophagaceae bacterium | reverse complement strand
TGGGCACAACAATTCCTACCCGCTTATTAAAGGAGCGGCTAAAGGATTGCATAAGGCAGGGTTGATTCCGCTTGCGCAGATTAATGCGATCAACTTGGATGCACACACAGATTTTCGACCTTCGGAAGGACGGCACAGCGGTAATGGTTTTCGATACGCAGAAGAAGATGGATACTTATTAAAATATTGTGTTATCGGAATTCATGAAAGCTATCTACCACAAAATGTGTGGATGGATATTGTCAACAATCCGTTCATTGATTTCATAACATACGAAGACATCTTCATACACGAAAAAAGAAACTTCATTCAGGCAATTGCGCATGCAACAGGCTTTACGGAAGATAATTTCACAGGAATCGAATTGGATCTTGATTCGATAGAAGGTGTGCTGTCAAGTGCTACAACACCATCGGGCATCCCAGCTCTTGCAGCAAGAAAGTACATGAATTTTACAGGCGTGGATACAAAACCTGCTTACGTACATATCTGTGAAGGTGCAACTCAATTATCAGATGGAAGAAAAGATGACAGTACTGGCAAACTAATCAGTTACCTGGTTTCTGATTTCATCAAAGCCATTGACGTTTAGAAGGGAATCCCCAAATTTATATAAGAAGAAATTTCTCTTGATTGATCATTATACATTGCGCTCAACTCAAGTGGGCCCAGTGCAAAATTATATCCAAGCGTTAATGCGTGACCTGATAAAAACCGCGGATACTGCAAACCATTATCAGAGCTGATAAAATTATTAACCAATCCGTTTGTTTTTGCCGATAAATAAAAGTTGTTTGTGATATGCGCACGAAGTGCCACTTGTACAGAAGCAACACTTGAAGCAAAAATGCTACCTTCTTCCAGGCCGGCAAACAGTACCTGGTTGCGGAAAAGTCGATTCAACCCGCCTATAACAAAATCATTAAAAATGTTCTGATCATAATTGAAATTGATACCCGCCTGGAATAAAGTTGAAAAAACGAATCTGCCGTTTATAGGTGCATAGGTTTCGAAATTCAATGTAACTCTTTCGTAGTCGTTATATCGAATACCAAGTGAATCGCCGCTGACTTCACCACCTCCAACAAATATTTTCACTGCAGGAGATTGATTAAAAACACGACCGATTTCACCGTCCATCTTTACTCCGCGCCGCGGCAAAACAGATCGGTCTAATGTATTAATCCCCCAATGGACGAATGCAGTTAGATAATCATTTTTACCTCGAATTTCAAACGCCGTCGCAATCGTTGGTTTGTATTTTATCCATTCAAAACGCAGACCACCACCAATCGTGAACTTACGGTTCGCCGAATACTGCATCCGCAAATCCGAGCGGAAAAAATTTTGCCGGTATTCACCATCCTTTCGAAAATCCGTGAATGTTGGAATATGGAGGTATTCGTATTGCACGGTTCCAATTGCTGCAACATTCTTACTTCGCCCCAGGTATTGCATATGCTCGCCCCTGATCCGGAATTTTTCACCAAGATTTACAGTAAGCATACTTCGCGAGTGGAGAATAAGAAAATTTCGTGTTGTTAGATTTGCGATTATACTGATACCCGTGAATTGGTTGTAGTTCAGGCCGAGCTTCGCGAAGCTTCTTGGATTTTCCTCAACAGTGAAAACGATTTTTGCAGACCCATCAGCATTTGGTTGTAGACTGTATAAAATTCTTTTATAGTACCGGGTGCCGAAAACCGTTCGAACCATGCGAGCCAGTTTCTCATTTGTATAATAACGGTTTGTATAAAAACCCATCATGTGATTGAAGAAATCTTCCGTGGTATTTTTAAGTCCCTTGATTTCAATTTCAGTGATGCGAATTGAATCAACAACAGGCAGGCGGCTCTCCTGGATTACAGGTGTATCATATATTGCATTGAGCGAATCCGCCATTCGTTTAAACTGGGGATACATCCGCCGTCCTTCGGCAATCCCAAGTTCAAGAATTTCTTTTGAACGATTGAATGAAGCAGTATTAAAAGATTCCAGCGGAATTGGAATATATATATCGCAAAGATCAATCTCGCGTTTTACTGTTTCTGCTTCCTTGAAAAAAGCAATTTGTAACAGTATCTGTAATGCGTTAGTTACTTTTTCTTTTGGAAGCATTCCAGTTGCTACATTACTTCCAATGATGATGTCGGCACCCATTGCCTTGACATCTTCCACGGGAAAATTACGTACCACCCCGCCATCAACGAGTTTGTATTCCTCGTTATCTACCGCTGTGAAAATGGATGGTATTGCCATGCTGGCGCGAATCGCAGAGACGATCTCTCCTTTGTCCATCACTACAGCCTTACCAGTCGCGATGTCAGTGGCAATGCACTTGAATGGAATCGAAAACTTCGAAAAATCTTTTACATTATAAACCGGGAAAAATAACTCTGAAAATTTCAGCCACAATTCTTCACTTTCTAATATTCCAGTAGGTAGTTGGAACCGATGATTCATCCAGGGTAGTTCAAAAGCATATTTGTCATATTCTTCTTTCTCTTCAAATACAAGTGCTCGCAAAGAGGAGGAGTTGCTTAGCAATACTTCCCACGCCATCTTCCGGGCAATCTTCTCCATTTCATCTGCCGAATAACCAACTGCATATAACGACCCCACGATGCTACCCATGCTGGTGCCAGTGATATAATCGATCTTCAATCCGGCTGAATCGATGGCTTTTAAAATTCCGATATGCGCTAAACCCTTTGCGCCACCACCACTGAGGGTTAGTCCGATTTTTGGTCGGCGATTATCCTGTGAGTAGGAAAGATGGAAAAGTAATAAGAGAAGTAAGACGGAAAAGGCGCGTCTTAGGCTGGACAAAAACATAGTCTAAAGATAAAATAATTCAATGGGTAACTCCCACGCAAAACTATGTTAATACCAGGCGCGTGATCTAACCGAAAATGGTTAAGGATGCGAACTGTAGTAAGATAAAACTTATAAAGACAACAGAAAAATGCAGAGTAAGATTGCTGCAACGATCGGTAGAAACAGGTTAAATAGACGTTTTTTCATAACAGTTTTGTTTTTAAAAAAACAGGAAGCTAAAGAAGGGCGCCCGGGACAAACCGGAATAACATTCTTTTGATTGTAACCTTTCTTCCTCTTCCTGCCTTAACATGTAAAAACAACTACTATGCCTGACTGCCACCAGCTTCCAATTGCATAATTTTTTCAAAAACTACCTCATACTCCTTATTCAATTTTGTCAATTCCTGTGAGGCTGTTTTGAGGTCAGTTTCTGCCCGAACAAAGCGATTGCGGTCCGCGTAAACTTCTGGCAATTGCAAAGAGGCCTGTAATTGAACCTGTTGGCTGGCCAGGACGGCTATTTTTTCTTCAAGTTGCTGAAATATTTTCTGCTGTTTTTGAAGTTCCTTTTTAGCTTCTTTGTTGATGGGAACCGCAGTTTGTTTCGACTCCACCGGTTTCGCAACTTGCTTCTCGACCTGACGTGGGGCGGCCTTATCGTCGCCTTTCGAGGATTTTGATTCCTGTTTTGCCATTCTTTCTTTCCAGGCGACCCATTCTTCGTAATTGCCTGAAAACTCTTTTATCTGGTGATCCACGATTTCCCAAATCTTATTCGCTGCCTTTGAAATGAAATATCTGTCGTGACTTACAAAGATGTAAGTGCCTTCGTACTTCATCAATGATTCTGCAAGTAATTCTACTGAGTGCATGTCCAGGTGATTCGTCGGCTCATCCAACAAAAGGAAGTTTGCCTTACTGATAATGGTTTTAGCCAGAGCAACGCGTGCCTTTTCACCTCCGCTTAATACTTTAATCTTTTTATCGATATCATCACCCCCAAACAGAAAACATCCAAGTAGGTTCCGAAGTTCCTGATCGGTCATCTGGCTTCCACAACTTTTCATTTCCTCTAAAATGGTGTGGTTGACATTCAGCGCCTCGAGCTGATGTTGCGCGTAGAAACTTTCTTCAACATTATGACCCCATTTTCGCTCCCCGGTAAAGGTTTCTGCGCCGGCGATGATCCGCAAAAAGGTTGATTTGCCTTTGCCGTTTGCACCGATAAGGGCGATCTTATCTCCGCGATTAATTTCCGCATTGGTATTTTCGACGATAACGTTTTCTCCGAACGCTTTTGTTATATGTTTTAGTTCTGCAAGTACTTTGCCGGGCACTTTATCTACTCTGAAATTGATCCGGATATTCGGACGCTCGATTTCCGCTTCTTCGATCCGATCTAGTTTATCAAGTCGTTTCTGAATACTCTGTGCCTGTGCAGCCTTACTGGCTTTTGCTTTAAATCGTTCAATGAATCGCTCTTGTTGACGGATATAATCCTTCTGATTTTCAAACGCCTTTTGTTGAAGATCTACGCGAACCGCTTTCTCTTTTTCATAAAAATCATAGTTGCCATTATAAATGTGCAACTCCTGCTGGTAAAGTTCAACGATGCGATTGACCATTCTGTTGAGAAAATATTTGTCGTGGCTAACAATTACCACAGAACCCTGGTAGTGTACAAGATATTTCTCCAACCATTCGATCGATGGTAGATCAAGGTGGTTTGTAGGCTCATCAAGCAACAAAAGGTCTGGTTGCTGAAGGATCATTTTAGCAAGAAGAACACGCATCCGCCAACCTCCACTGAATTCGCGATAGGGGCGTTGCAAATCTGCGTTAGCAAATCCGAGACCTTGCAACACTTCCTCAGTACGGTGATGAATTGTATACCCGTCCAGCGTCTCAAGTTCATGAAGCCGATCGGTATATTCAAGCAACGTTTTTTCGTCGCCGGTTCTTTCTAATTCTTTACCAATTACTTCGATTTCTTTTTCGAGTTGCAATACCCGTTCAAAAGCACCCATGGCCACTTCCAATATGGAACTATTGGTATCGAAGCTTAGGAGATCCTGGTGAAGATATCCGATGGAAGTACCGCGGCTGCGTTCCACCGTTCCAGCGGAAGCCTGGTATTCGCCAACAAGTAATTTGAGAAGTGTCGATTTTCCGGTTCCGTTGTAACCGATCAGTCCAATTCTTTCACCTGTCTGAATATGCCAGGTTGAGTCCTCAATGATTGCACGCGCACCAAATTCGAACGTAACATTTGTTAATCCTGCCAACATAAACTTAATAGAATGGAATAGGGTTTATAAGCTGATCGCCTTCCTATTTCCCGGCAAAAATAGTGTTTTCAAAAGTGTTAAAACAAGCCATACCTTTGCACAAATTTTTACGATGAAAAGACCGGTGTTAGTCGTTTTAGCCCTTGCTATTATTGGATTTGCGGTTTATTTCCTGATTTTCAAAAAGGATAAGAAAAATAGCGGGCCGAAAGATAAGCCGATCGCGATGGGCGAACATACCGATGTCTTTAACCAATCGTTTAATAAACTTCTGACAGCATATATGAGCGTTAAGGATGCGCTTGTATTAAGTGATACGGCAAAAGTAAATGTTGCTGCGTCCAGCTTAATAACATCCGCATCGGAATTAAAAACAGATGAGATCAAAGGCGACACAAATGGAATTATTAAGGCGACAGCGATCGATTTTGTGAATACCGTCAGTGCCTCAGCAAAAACGCTGCTAACGGAGAATGACCTCGAGGCAAAAAGAAAAGAGTTTAAAATTATTTCGGAAACCATGTGGAGCCTGACACGTACCGTTAAATACAATGGTCAGAAGGTTTATTATCAATATTGCCCGATGGCGTTCAATAACCAGGGTGCAAACTGGATCAGCAACGACCTTGTTATTAAGAATCCTTATTTCGGCGATGCAATGCTTGAATGTGGAAGCGTCGAGGATTCGCTCGACTATTCAAAAAAATAATCAGCCAGCTGCTTCAACGCTACAACCAATTCCAGTTAAAATTGTTGATTCCCTTTATGAAGTTTCAAAAGATTCTGTTGTTGTGTGGATTGGTATTCCTGGGTAATGTCGCAGCTGCGCAATCCCGGTATACCATCAGCGGCTATATCAAAGATTCGCTGTCGGGTGAAACCCTCATTGGCGCAACGATTGCAATCAACGGCAGAACAGGTGGTGTTAGCAGCAACCAATATGGATTTTATTCACTGACGTTACCCCAGGGCACACATACGTTGCTTTTTTCATTTGCGGGTTATCTCGCTAAGCAAATCCAGGTAAAACTGGATTCCAGTTTAGCATTTAATATCGATTTACTACAGCGCTCGGTGCTTGAAGAGGTCGTAGTTTTTTCTAAGCGGCGCGACAATAATGTAAAAAATTCCCAGATGGGAAAGTTTGATCTCACAATGGCGCAGATCAAATCAGTACCCGTGATTTTTGGTGAAGTAGATATTCTTAAAACGCTCCAGCTTTTACCGGGCGTAAGAAATGCGGGGGAAGGAAATACCGGGTTATATGTAAGAGGAGGAGGGCCCGATCAGAATCTAATCATGCTCGACGATGCAATTGTGTACAACACAGGGCATTTGTTTGGTTTCTTTTCGATCTTCAATTCTGATGCAATAAAAAACACAACACTTATTAAAGGTGGGATGCCCGCGCAATATGGGGGACGCCTTTCGTCGGTGCTTGACATTGCGATGAAAGAGGGTAATATGAAAACCTTTGAAGTGGAAGGTGGTCTTGGCGCTATTGCTTCGCGCGTATCTGTACAGGGACCGTTGCAAAAAGATAAAGCATCATTTATTGTGTCTGCCCGTCGGACCTATATCGATGTGCTTGCAAAACCCTTCATTCCAAAAACGAGCGACTTCTATGGATCCGGGTATTATTTTTATGATTTGAATGCAAAGGTCAACTATAAGTTTTCTGAAAAAGATCGATTATATCTAAGCACTTATTTTGGTCGCGACGTATTTACGTTTAACAATGCGAACCGCGGTTTCAAGGCTAATATTCCATGGGGAAATGCGACTGGTACGTTGAGATGGAATCACGTGTTTAATAAAAAACTTTTTGCCAATACTACGCTCGTATACAACGACTACTACTTCACATTTGGCGGGCAACAAAATGATTTTTCAATTCAATTGAATTCTGGAATCCGGGATGCAACTGCGAAGGTTGACTTCGATGCTTTCCCTGCGCTCAATCATAAAATAAAGTTTGGGGCGCTTTATACTTATCACAAATTCACACCCAACGTTGTAAGTGGCTCGCAAGGCTCAACCGTTTTTGCTCCTAACAATGAAGGGGTGAAATATGCGGGAGAAACAGGTGCGTATATCCAACACGACTGGGACATTAGTGAAGACTTCAAATTAAGTACCGGTCTCCGCTTTAGCAGTTTTACCCAAATGGGACCGTATAAAATTTATGAGGAAGATGTGGACGGTAATAAGACGGATAGTTCTGTATACACACGGCTTCAAAATATTAAAACCTATGGCGGTTTCGAACCTCGTGTAACGGCGAGGTATAGCCTGAATGATGAAACATCGATTAAAGCTTCGGTTACTCGTAATCTTCAGTATATCCATTTGGTCAGCAATGCAGGATCAACGTTGCCGACGGATCTTTGGGTGCCCAGTACTTACCGGGTGAAGCCACAAATGAGCTGGATGTACGCCGCGGGGTTGTACAAGAATTTCAGCGATAACATGTTTGAAACTTCAGTTGAGGTTTATTACAAAGACATGCGCAACCAAATTGAGTACAAGGAAGGATATACTCAAAGCCTTCGTGATCCTGAAGAAGATTTTGTATTCGGCAAAGGCTGGAGTTATGGAGCGGAACTTTATATTAATAAAGCACGTGGAAAATTTACTGGTTGGATTGGATACACGCTCAGCTGGACCTGGCGTAAGTTTCCTTTGCTGAACGGAGGCGATAAGTTTCCCGCTAAATATGACCGCAGGCATGATCTCAGCGTTGTTGCCATGTATGAACTTTCAAAGCGTTGGAAGTTCGGAGCCGTTTTCGTTTATGGAACCGGGAATTCCACCACATTACCCGAACGCTTCTATATAGTGAATGGCGTGCTCACACAGGAGTACAGTAAGGTAAATCAGTATCGCCTACCAGCATACCATCGGATGGATTTGTCAGCAACGCTTTACCCCAGGCAGAAACAGGGCAGAAAATTTCAGTATTACTGGGTATTCAGTATTTATAATACGTACAGCAGGATGAATCCTTATTTCATTTATTTTGATCAAACGGGTAGTCCGTATGATGGGTCATTGAAGATCGATGCACGCCAGGTATCCCTATTCCCAATCATCCCATCCGCCACCTGGAACTTCAAATTCTGATCCCACTTTCCGGGTATTCTCATGCGCTTCCTTCTCAAATGTTGCTACGAAACATGTTTATTTTGTAATTTGAACCATGACTCAAACGGCGACTGCTAAGCTCAAGTTATTTATATCCTATTCACATGAGGATGAGAAACTCAAAAATGAACTGGATAAGCATCTTATCATGCTAAAGAGATCCGACAAAATCGAAGTTTGGAACGATCGTCAATTAATTGCCGGAGAAGAGTGGGATAGTGGGATTCGGAATGAAATGCAGCATGCGGACATTATCCTGTTGTTGATTAGTGCTGATTTTAATAATTCTGAATATATCTGGAAAGAAGAGCTGGCTCACGCAATGGACAGACACGCAAAGGGAACTGCACGTGTTGTTCCTGTAATTCTGCGCAAGTGCGAGTGGAAAGATATGCCGTATTCCAAATTGCAAGCTTTGCCAAGAAATGCAAAACCAGTGAGTGAATATGCCGACAAGGATGATGCCTTTACAGAAATTGCTGTCGGTATTCGCACACTCGTCGACACGATGTTGTCGAAAAAATAACACCCTGCTCCGTATCATCCCTGTGAAAATATTAAACCTTCTAAACAGCCTATCGTATGCCAACCATCCTGGAGCTGCTGAGTTCGAAATACACGGTATTTGTCGGTTCTTCACAAGAAAATGATATCGTTTTTGTTGATTCTGAAACATCCGCACGACACTGTCAAATTTCAAAAGTAGGAGACAACAACTTTCTTGTTGTCGATCTGGGCTCACAAAACGGAACATACGTCAACAATAAAAAAATTGAAAAAGAATTTATTACTGAGGCCGATTTTATATCTGTGGGCTCTAATATTTTTCAGTTAACAAAAAAAGTGGCCGTAGCTGTTCCTGCCACAACTGCGGAGCAAACGATCGCTGAGAAACCACCTGCTTCACCATCGGAAGGTCCGCACCTGCATTCTTCGGCGGTTGTTCAAACACCAGAGCCGCCGCCGGTGCCTCCGCGCACAAAAATTTCAGTGTACTTTCTTTCTGCTCCTGAGGATGAAAATATTTGCCGCTCGATCGATAAACATTTATCAACCATTCGCTCCAATTCAGCGATACCGATTGAAATAAATGGGGATTATAAAATCGATGCTGGCGAAAATATCGCTGAGTACAAACAGCGTCTATTCGATGCCGATATTGTACTTGTCTTTGTGAGCGTAGATCTTCTGAATAATGATGGTTGTTATGAGCGATTAAAGAAAGTCATTTCAAATCATAACAATCGCAAAACAACATTGCTGCCGATTCTCGCCCGCAACTGTATGTGGAAAGCAACGCCGTTTGCGAATTTACCACTGCTTCCGAAAAACCAACAACCACTTAATAACAAGCAGTTTTGGAATAGCGAGGATGATGCGCTAACGGAAGTTGTAAATGACATTTATAAAGCAATCAGTGATTTTAGTAAACCCGCTCCCGCGCCGGTACAAAATGACTCAGGCGGTAATCGCATCGTTCGGATACCATCGAAACCAATACTTGAAATCGACTGGCGCAAAAATTATCTGTGGAAGGTATTTTGGAAACGCGTCGCAGCATCCTTGCTAGACGGGTTGATCATCGGTATCCCTCTCTACATTCTTTTTTATATCATGGCCGGTACTGCATTGCAGGCTCAAGGTGATTACTATGATGAAACAGGATATGGAATGACCGAAGAGCAGGCCTGGACGATTGTAGGCTTATACCTTATTATGGTGATCGCACAGATTTTCATTTATGCTTTCATGGAATCGTCGAAATGGCGCGGCACGCCTGGTAAGAGAATTATGAAGTTGCAGATAAGTGATCAGGCAGGCAATCCCATTAGTTTTGGGAAAGCCCTACTGCGCAATATTATTAAGTTACTTATTGGTGGGTTTAGTAATATCGGCAACGGCATCCTGGTTTTTGTATACGCTATCGCGCAGATCATTGCTTACACACAAACCAAAAAGTTCTTTCACGATCAGTTGTCGAATACGGTGATAGGGGAGAGGATGGATGAGGGGGTGAAATAATCGGTTTTTAGCATGTGCGAATTTGCGAATGTGCGAATTCATTCGTTCGAAACGGATGAGAATTCAAATGTGCGAAATGTGCAAATGTGCAAAATTCATTCAATCGACTCGTTCGTGTTTTAAGACAACTTCACATATTCAATTATCGAATTAGAACTATTCGAATTAGAAGTAGTTGCCTCATAGCCGCATGATCAACTTAAGGCATTTCGCACATTTGCATATTTCGCACATTTAGTTAAGAATGAATGTCCGAATTGAAGAATTCGCACATTCGCAATTCGCCATTCGCAAATTTCTTCTAAACATCATATTTCGCGCAATTCGCCAATTCCCACTCCGAATAAGATTGATTGTACTGGGTTAGTACCTCAGCAGGAACTCCATTCCATTTATTAGGACGATTACCAACGTACCCAATATCTTTTACGCCAATCTCGCTTGTATAAAATCCAGTTGAAGTCAGGTTGCGCATCAAACTAAAAAAGGATACTCCTGCTTGCATGCCGGGTTTTACTTTTTTTGGATAGGCAATATCATCTACAATCTCGAGTCGTTGCTTTTCATCGCAATCAACAAATCCTTTCGAGAAGCGCTTGAACGATTCCATATCTAACCAGCGCAAACCGCCACGCATGGGCGTTTGATGATTCGGCATGTCCTGGACGATAAAATCGATAAACCCGGGTACACCAGCTTCAGATGCACTACCGCTTACTTCATCCTTGGGAATGATAATATCAGCCAGAACAGTAATCGTTGCCATTTCATGTTCATCGAAAAAGTTCTGACTCATTAGCGCAGTATCGCGTGCAAGTTCTTCCTTCGCGCGGTCGATCGTAAATTCTGGCTTCTTCGGATCCGTTGTGCCAGGTTTCTTTTCTTCCTTTGGATCAAGTTTACATCCTTCAAGCAGCACTCCTGCAGATAATGATCCGAGTGCG
>JACMLR010000461.1 GCA_014379515.1 Chitinophagaceae bacterium | reverse complement strand
TGCAGTGATCGCGCCATCACCTTCTGGCTGCATCAGCGTTTTGACCAGATCGCGGTTGATTGTAAAAACTTGCCAATATTCCGGCTTGTACTGACTTCTATTCTGTGGTTCCCATGGGCCGTTAGTGGTGATAACAGATTGCTCCAATTTCCTGATCGATGCTGCTTCAACACTATTCGGATATATTCGTGCATTGATTGCGTTTGCACTGTACGCTTTACCTATATCGCTACCGTTGAAAACACACCGGGTCTTGTGATCAATATATGTTAATCCGTAAACGACTCTTTTCTCATTCTTCCGTAATACAAGGTGGATGTTTTCTTTGCTCAGCTCGTGTTGAAGGGAATCGAACGATTTGATGGCCTTGTGATGGAAGGCTGTATCAACGCTGTTTCTGATTCGTACCTTGAAGCTGTCGCGGGCCGAGATATTTTCCTGAAATCTTCGATTTAGGTACTTCAACGTTGCAGGAAATTTGAAAGCGCTTGCCGGGATAGGCACACCGACCGTTTTACCTTGCTTGTCAAGTACCCGATATACCAACCCGTTGTGTTTGTAGATCCGGGATTCCTTGGAGCCCCGATCGGCAAGTAATTGATATTGCGCTAACACAGCATTTAATTCAGGCAATGAAGTGAACTTATAAGTTGGTAATATTGCCAGGAGTACATCAGCGATCGCCTTCTTCAGTCCCTGAGGATTTGATTGTTCGTATTGTATCTTTTTCACGGTCGACTTGAGCTTCGCGATATCCACTTGTTGCGCCGTTCCTGCCCTTACAAGCCCAAACTTTATCTCAATTTCTTTTCTCGCTGATTCGGACTGCATTTTCCCCAGGTTATGTAAACTTATACGGCTTCCATCAGGTCTAATATTGGTTGTAACAATATGAAGGTGCGGGTGGGAGCTATCATGATGTTGATAAACCAAATATGGCTGTGAGCCGAAACCTATCTTCGCCATATACGATTCTGATATTTGTTGAAGCGTCTCTATTGTTAATTTCTCATCGGGATGAAAATTCAGACTTACATGCAGCGTATTAATTTTGCATCTTGAATTTAGCTCATTTCGCTTTCGCAACATTCCAATTCTGTCGGCAGCGGTGAGCTGATCCAAATCCTTGGCATACCCCGAAGCATAGATTAGGTTTGCATGCGCTTGCCTCACCTTGTTCTCGTTATACGCGAGTATATTTCTTAATGACTTAGAGCTATGTATTACTGCAACCATATATTGTTGATTTGATCAATTCGGCATTTAATCTGATTCATTTTCATATTGAGCAAATCCTTTGTTTTATCATTTGCCTGAATCCAATTTTTTGTTTGAGATGCCGCGCCAAGCAAATGGAGCTTTTTTACTTCCTGGTTGTAGTTATTTCCGATTGCGCTCAACTCGTTTCGCAATAAGATTAATTCGATCATGAGGTCATCAAGCGACTTGTTTCGGTGATAAATTTTGACGGGTTTATTAAAAATAATTTGACGAAGAAATTCGCTGAGTTTTCGACTTGTGGAGTTTAAAAACTGGGTGTTTAATTTGTCGAACTCCGCATCAGTTAGTCTTATGTATACGCGTCGTTTTCTGTCTTCTTTATTTTTGTTTTTCATCAGCTATTTGTGCTTGTTAAAACGCGGGTTTTTGCATCCGACTTTGGAGGATTTCGGAAGCCCTATTGTCGGACTTTGTCCGACAATAGTACATCTGGCCAGTTGCGGCGAAGCAGGCTACTGCAGATCCTGTGTACGGTCTTGTGCATAATTTGCTGCATTAAGTAGATCAATGTTTCGGGCGCCAGTGCTTCCGTTGACGTTCAACATTCTGCATATGCATTTGATTTAAGTCCTTAAAGGCTTTGTATTGATGTCGTTCGTCGATACATTTGGTCCCTTCAATTTTTAAAGCCAGGTCATTGATTTTGCAGCCAGTAATGTCGTTGTCAAAGTATAGCCTGGCGACACTATGTTGTTCAAGAAGTGGGATACTTTTTCGAAAAAACGATGCGGAGTTTAATACTAGAACATTTCCGGTTAGCTGTTTTGCCTTACGAATGGTACATAGGGTGAGAAAATCGAAAGCTCCCTCGAATACGTGGACTTCCGAAGAGCCGTTATTCATAAAGGTCAAATCTTTCGGTGCACTACTTCCTTTGAAATGACGGTTCCTTAGTTCGAATCCGCCTGAATCGTTTTGGAAGCCCAGGGCGTAGTAGCTCATTCCTTTGTTCTTAAAAGTAACCTCCTGCAAAAATCTTGAGGCGATTTCTAAGTTGATATACCGCTCACATAAATAGGACTTCAGTGCAGCGGAATGGATATCGGAAGCCTTAACAATTTGAATTCCTTCTGGAGCAGTATCGAAGTGCTTGCTGTGGCTGCTTGTTACGTTCGGTATGCTAAACCACGCAATGTCATTGGTGGTTCTGGAAAGCAGCTCGCTTATGCTACATCTGTGAAATCGTAGCCCGAAGTCAACGATTGAACCGCCCATCCCTTCCCCGAAATCATACCAGGTGTTTAATTTTCTATTCACCTTAAACGAGGGAGTTCGTTCATCTCGGAAAGGTGACTTATACCAATAATTTGTTCCCTGTATTTTCGCTGGCAAAAATCCATGCGATTGTAAATAGTCAACTAGATCAAATAATTTCATCTCACTGATAGTCATACTTCACGTTTTAAGTTGCAAATTTTATGTTCTGAACAAATCTAGCGTTTGGACATCCTGTTAGGACCACCACTTCAAATATTGAATAGGCTTTTCTTCACTTCGTTATCTGCGTCTACTTACTTTCACAAAAAAATTTATCACCATAACAATTGTAAATTATGCTGACGACTAAAGATGTGGCTGTGGTTTATGAGACTTTACTTAGTTCTCCAGGAATGAGCGAATTGATTCGTGTAGATCTGAAGGTCGCCCGTAAGAACATTTTAATGCTTGCAAAAATGATTGAGGTTGCAACGATGGAGCAACATTTGGCAGCGTCTCCGTTCCTGAGCGCTTTCGATGCGACCAGCTTAACAGAGCTTTCGCAAATGTCTGCGACTGTTTTGGAGAAAGCCGGCCTTTCTGACATGTATGTCCGAATGAACCGTCTGGTAGGTAAATGAGACTGCTCAGGAAGAATCGCTTAAAGCAATCCTTCATCTGCAAAAGATAAGTAGCCCTCGCTGGCAATGATGATGTGGTCGAGTACTTTGATGTCATGATAGTCAGCGGCAATCTTAATTTTGCATGTTAACTGAATGTCCGCGTTGCTAGGATTCAGATTTCCGGAAGGGTGGGAGTGTGATAAAATAAGGCTGCATGCTGTCAATTTCAGGCCTGTGGCAAGAATCAGACGCGGGTCAGCAACCGTACCTGTTAATCCGCCGGTTGATAATTTGTAAATGCCTAGCACTTTGTTAGCTCTGTTTAAGTACAAAACACAAAACTGCTCCTGCAATTCAATCTTGGTATCGTCCCAGTGCGCTCTAAGAATCCTTTCTGAGTCCTGTGATGATTTCACTACTGGTCTGTCAGAAGCTTTCATTTTTGATTTGTAAACGAGTTCCACTTCTGCTACCATTTTGATGTCTGAGATTGCGATAAGCTTTTCCATAATT
>JACMLR010000460.1 GCA_014379515.1 Chitinophagaceae bacterium | reverse complement strand
ATCAGCGGATTTGTTGAATAAGGGGGCGTCGTTTTTTCTTTGCCTTCGAATACGTGACCGAAAACGACCATATTATGAGCATGACCGAAACCGTGATAAAGTTTAATATTCATTTTGGTATTTATAGCACTCATATTCATCAACAATTTCTATTTTTAAGCCCATGTCAGGAAACTCAAAAATACTTTTTATAGTTAACCCCGGTTCTGGAAATAGTAAAACCGATTGGCCAAAAGAAATCGACTCGTTTTTTGCAGGCAAGCAAATCGAAATCGAACAATTTGAACTTCCGAATCCATGCGAGCCTTCAATGCTAAAGGATCATATAGTAAAATCCGGTGCCAGCAAAGTCGTTGCGGTTGGTGGGGATGGAACAATAAAACTTGTTGCCGAACAACTGCCAAACAAATCGATACCACTTGGCATTTTACCCGCAGGGTCTGCCAATGGAATGGCCAAAGAATTGGGTATTCCGGCAACTCCGGCCGAAGCGTTGCTTATTCTCCTCGAAGGCGAATTGCGCGAAATTCATTTGGTGCAGGTAAACAAAGAAATTTGTATTCATTTAAGTGATGTTGGATTCAATGCATTTGTTGTTAAAAAATTTGAAGACGACAAGGTACGCGGCATGTGGGGTTATTTCAAAGCAGCATGGAAAGTGTTATGGACGCATTCACGAATGACCGTCAATATAAAGACCGATGATGAGACGATTCTTCGTGAGGCGGTCATGGTTGTGATTGCCAATGCAACCATGTACGGGAACGGTGTTGTTATTAATCCTTCAGGATCGCTTTACGATAACGCATTCGAAGTTGTGTTGATTAAGCAGATCTCATTAAAAGAAATTCTCAAGATGCGTTTCACTCGTAAAGATCCTGATCCTGGAAAAACAGAAATCTTTCAAACTTCCTCTCTACAGATTAAATCAAAACAGAAAATGCATTTCCAGGTGGATGGCGAATATCGAGGAAAAGTAAAAGAAGTGACTGCTGATATCAGCAATGTTCGACTTACTGTTATTTGCCCAACAACAAAAAAATAAAGCCCGTTTTGCAACGGGCTTTCGAAATAATTTATTGTTTATTGATCACCGCGCACCCTATCCGGCTTCCCGAATTTCCGGTAGGCTGTGTTTTATAATCATCGACGCCACTGTGAACGATGATTGATTTGCCAAGAATATTTGTTGTCGTATCTCCACCCAATGTCCATAAATCTGTCTCGACACTGAAGGTTCCTTTTCCATCTTTATCAAGTGCGATATTTCCAATGTCGCCGGAATGGAAACTTGAGCTGCCCCATTTGCCATGATCCTTATTCGTAGGATTCCAATGACCATGTGCCATTTCACCTTTGTTTCCACAATCACCATGTTGATGGAAGTGAACAGCAACCGTTTTGCCGGCGCGTTTAGGAACAGTGATATCAAGCTTCATCGTTACTTTGCCGTTAGTCACATCGAAAATGGCTGAACCATCAACGGTTGTATCGGCGGTTGTTCCGGCAAAGCGGGCTTCGGCGTGCTGAGCCATTGCCATATTTGAGGTATCACCGCGGTGATCCGATGTTGCGTGATCACCAGTGTCTGAATGTTTCTGCGTGGTATCATCCTTGATTTCACTATCGGGACCGGCATTATTACAACCGATTGCAAGAGAAGATCCAAAAAGGAAGACGAATAGTATTGATTTCATAAAACGATTTTACACCGTTTCATCAAAAATCAATCCGCACTGCTACAGTCGTTCAAAAAAAGTCCTTGAGCCGGGTAAATTGCCCGGCTCAAGGATAAACAACCTCAATTCGAAGTATCGTTTCTGTATTTTAATCTCTGCTATTGCGGCGATTACGGCCTTCCTGGGTATTCACAGTTGACTCATACGGCCCACGAAGTGTTGTTACATCAATTGGAAAGTGCCTTGTATAGATCTGGGTTCTATCAAATAGATTTTTTAACCGGATTGCTGACTCTTCAAGTGCACGACCATCGCGGGCGTCAAAATCATTCAATACCAGGCCACTTGCTTCTTTCATCATTGCTTGCGGGTCATCGAGGTAATAATACAGCTTTGCAAGATTGTAATAACTGGCATACCGCAATTTGCGATCATGTTTGCTTGTGCTGGGATAATTTTTCTTAATACTTTCGAAGTATTTGATAACGGGCTCGAGTTGTTTGCGAATCCCGTCAATTGGTCTGTTTGCGCTGATATTGAAAAGGACATCTTTCATCGTTAGAAATGCATTCCGATGAGCAGCATATTCAGGATGTTTTTTTGTATCGAGAATCCACATGAAATCATTCACGGTGTGTTCGCCGTAACCGAAATCTTCGGTGAGTCGAGCGCTCAAAAAATCAACCGCCCTATTTACGCAATTGCGATAAAGCTGACCAGTAACGGTGAGTGCATTCAACATAAAGTAACCATCGGCCATCGGTTTCAACGCGAATTCAGGGCTTTTATATGTCTGTTTATACCCGCGATCTGCCAATAACACATCACGGACATGTGCACCTTTGTAATCAGTAATTTCTGCGTTTGCAGCAAAAGTGTAAACGACTTCCTGGCAATAAAGGGTCTTCTGACTAATAACTTTTCCAGTTTTATCTTTTTGAACTTCTACACGTTCCTTTACGGAAACAGATTCTGGCAATAGGTCCTCTAGTTTCACTTTTATCGAGATATGTGCCTGGTTATTGAGCTGCCGCCAGCCCTGGAGAAGAACCGACTTTTCAGGGGTCATTTCTTGCAGGAAGTTCTGCATCAACCGGGTTGATTCAACCGCAACGCTATAGGTTCGATAACTGCTATCAAGAGAAACCTGGGGAAGTGTGCGGAACTGGGAGCTGAAATTGAAACGGTCGAGGTCGACCTTCTGCGCTCCAGCTATCCATGGGAATAGCAAAATGAGGAATAACAACTTGATTTTCAAAGTAATTGGATTTAGTGGGTTGTAAAATTCTGGGTCTGTGAACAAAATAGAAAAAAAACCCAAGAAGTGCAAGATGAGGCAGACGTGAACTTTTGGAATTGTAGCATGTGCGAATTGCGAATGGCGAATGTGCGAATTCTCTGCCGCAGGATGTACGACAATCCTAATCCAGCCGAATTTCATATCAGTACAAGACAAGGACTTTTTGTTCGAACATATTATTGTGTATTAATTCCGATTTTGTCGCATTTGGGTCGCTCTAAAGTGATACCCGAGTGCCGCGCCAGGGAATTCGCACATTCGCCATTCGCAATTCGCACATTTCTAAGATTTCGCACATTGACGATTCGTGTATTCCTCCCTGTAATACCCCATTAATTTCTTTAATGCAACGTTTGTTCTAGCGGAGGAGTCAGTTTGAAAACTATAATATGAAACTTACCTTATTCTTTTTCTTAATTGTGTTTGCTTCGTGCAACAAGGTTGAATACAAAGGCGAAACTGTCCACAACGTTGTTGGTAAAATCTATTATGCGGGTCAGATAGCAGCAGATGGTTGTGAATGGATCGTCGAAATAGAATCAGCTCGATATCATCCGGAAGATTTATCGGAAGAATTTTTGGAAAACGATCTTGATGTAGTGTTAAGCTATCGCGAAATAACATCCAAATT
>JACMLR010000459.1 GCA_014379515.1 Chitinophagaceae bacterium | reverse complement strand
TCATTCGAAAACCTGAAAGACGACAGCGATAGCTATCCCATTGTTAGAAGCATGAGCGAGATCGCGGGAAGCGCGGTGATGTTGATCGCTGCCCAATACCTGAGTTCGGCGAATCACGGGAAGGGCGTACTACTCGGGGGGATTTCCGGTATCCCACCAACAAAAGTTATCATTCTCGGTGCGGGTATCGTAGGTGAGTATGCAACCCGCGCAGCCATCGCATTGGGTGCATCTGTAAAAGTTTTTGATAGCAGCATTTACCGGCTTAAACGTCTTCAAAATAATATTGGTCATCGTCTCTGGACATCCGTTATTGAACCGCGGATTCTTGCCAAACAACTTAAGACCTGCGAAGTTGCCGTTGGTGCATTATATACACCCGGCGCCCGTACCCCAGTTGTGGTTACGGAAGAAATGGTAAGTAATATGCGAACTGGTAGTGTGGTCATCGATGTAAGTATCGATCGGGGCGGATGTTTCGAAACTTCTGAGATCACTACTCATGAAAGCCCAATTTTCCTTAAGTATGGTGTAATTCACTATTGTGTCCCCAATATACCATCGGGTTTTGCAAGAACAGCTTCACAGGCGATTAGCAATGTGCTTATGCCACTACTACTCGAGGCCGGTGATGAAGGTGGATTTGATAATCTTGTATGGCATAAAGTGCATTTGAGAAGTGGCATTTATCTTTTTAAAGGAGCACTCACAAATTTCCATTTGAGTCAGCGATTCGACCTCAAGTATACCGATTTGAATTTATTGATCGCAAGCAGAAGAAGCTAAGAGCTACTTGAATGAAAGGATATTGATTTTTTCACTGCAGAAGCCATATTCGTTTTCATCGTTACTGCTAACAATGATCAACCGATCAGCAGCAAAATCACTTATCAGCGTTTTATAAAGTTCGATTCCGCTACTGTCGAGATTTGTACAGGGCTCATCGAGCAAAATCAATGGCACATCGCTAAAAACAGCCTGGGCCAATTTAACCCGTTGCTTCATTCCACTACTGTAGTAACGGATTTGTTTCCCGGCCGACTCATTCAAGCCAACCAAAGAAATAATTTGGGCAATGGAATGACTCTGTAAAAAAGGTTTGAAGGTGGAATGGAAAGAAAGAAATTCCGTCACCGTCATTTCTTCAATCAGTTCAAGGTAGGGAGCGGAGATTGCCAGGCTGCGAAATATTTCGGTTGGCTCAATGCTCGAGTTGTTGCTGTGATGATATTCAATACTTCCCTCACTCAATACTAAGGATCCTGCAATTGCCTGTAACAATGTTGATTTGCCGGAACCGTTGGGTCCAACAATCGCATAGCCAGTACCTGATACAAATTGGTAAGAAAGATTACGGAAAATCCAGTCGCGATTATAACGCTTGCCGGCTTTAGTCAGCGATATCTTCATCCACACTATTTTTTGAATAGCGTTTAATAATACCGCGGCTGCTCTCACGAATAAAAGTTACAATCTCATCGCGTTCGTCTGTTGCAGAAAATTCTTCTTCAAGATATTCGAGGGCCTGGGAGGTGTTCATGCCCTTATTATAAATTACCCGGTAGATTTCCAGGATATGATTGATCTTATCAATAGTGAAACCGCGGCGTTTTAGCCCAACAGAATTCACTCCAGCGTAACTCAACGGCTGACGGCCAGCTTTAATATAGGGAGGAACATCTTTACCAACTAAGGAACCGCCGCTAACGAAGGCATGCTGACCAATTTTTACAAACTGATGAATGGCACACATCCCGCCTAAAATAGACCAGTCACCCATTTCTACGTGGCCAGCTATCTGTGTGTTATTGCTCATGATGCAGTTGTTGCCGATAAAAACATCATGTGCCAGATGGCTATAAGCCATGATCAGGCAATTATTTCCAACTTTGGTTTTGCCCCGGTCTTTCGTTCCGCGATTGATCGTTACAAATTCGCGAATAGTGGTATTGTCTCCAATTTCTACCATTGAATCCTCACCTTCAAATTTCAAATCTTGCGGAATGGCAGCGATAACTGCCCCTGGAAATATCCGGCAGTTTTTACCGATTCTCGCACCTTCCATGATCGTAACATTACTTCCTATCCACGTTCCCTCGCCAATCTCAACATTGGGGTGAATGACCGTAAAAGGGTCAATCTTCACGTTTGTAGCGAGTTTGGCATTAGGATGAATATAAGTATGGGGATGAATCATGTGATTGAGATTCGTAAGTACTGGTTTGCTGCCGATAACAGGTTCGATCCCGGTTACCGGGTTCATTTTAGCACGATTTGTTTGGCGGTCAGGTTTCAAGATACTGTTTGAAGGAAAGAACGTCAGAAAGTTAATTTGACGTGCAAAAGTAAGTTTAATTCCGTGAAATTGGCTTTTTCTTGACGTTAGCTTCTTTTCACTAATTGTGCCACAAGGTCAGCTTCAGTAGCTATTTTGTTCCCAATAAATACAGTTCCGCGCATTTCGCATATCCCTCTCCTTATTGGCGAAGCGAGTTCCATTCGCAACACGAGCGTGTCTCCCGGTACAACTTTTTGCTTGAACTTACAGTTATCAATTTTTAGAAAATAAGTATCGTACTCACCCGGCGGCATTGAGTTAATCGCAAGTATACCACCAGTTTGAGCGAGCGCTTCAATCTGTAATACACCGGGCATTACCGGGTTTCCCGGAAAGTGTCCAGTAAAATAAGGCTCATTGAAAGTGACGTTCTTGATACCAACGATATATTTATCAGTGAGCTCAATGATCTTATCAACTAACAAAAACGGGTACCGGTGTGGTAGCTTTTTTTCTATCTGTTGCGTATTGTAAAGCGGCGGTTGGGTTGGATCATACAACGGAACATCCTTTGTATGTTTATTTTTTTTTATGTATTGTTTGATCTTCTTCGCAAAATCGACATTACTGCTGTGGCCTGGTCGATTGGCGATGATATGGGCTTTGATCGGATATCCTATTAAGGCGAGATCGCCCACTACATCCAATAGTTTATGGCGGGCTGGTTCGTTTGGATACCGCAGTTCAAGATTATTCAGGTAACCTTCACTCTTCACTTCCATTCGATCTCTTCCAAACGCTTTTGCGAGCCGCTCCATTTCTTTTGCTGTTACCGGTCGGTCTACAACAACAATTGCGTTATTGATATCACCGCCTTTAATTAGGTTATTATCGAGCAGCATCTCTAATTCATGCAAAAAGCAAAATGTCCGGCAAGGGGCAATTTCCTTTTTGAACTCTCTCATTGTTTTCAGACTCGCGTGTTGTGTGCCAAGCACGGGACTATTGAAATCTATTAAAGTGGTGATTTTATAATCGGTGGATGGTAGCGCGGTCATTTCAACGCGTTTCTTTTCATCGTAGTGACTAAGATTCGTGTCGATGCTGTACCAGGCTTTCGCCGCATCCTGTTCGATAACAGTCGCATCTTCGATGATTTCAACAAATGGTTCACTGCTGCCGTCGATGATGGGCATCTCAGGGCCATTTACTTCTATCAAACAGTTGTCAACTCCCATGCCTACGAGTGCAGCAAGAACGTGTTCAATGGTATAGACTTTCGCTCCGTTTTCCTCAAGGGTAGTGCCGCGGCTGGTATCGGTAACGAGATCGCAATCGGCTTTGATGATCGGCATTCCCGGTAAATCAATGCGTTGAAACTGGTAACCAAATCCCGGGTTTGCTGGCCGAAGCGTCATATCTACATTGATACCGGTATGTAACCCGGTGCCAGATATACTGACTGCTGTTCCAAGTGTATGCTGTTTATCAGGATTGAAATTGCTGTCCATCAGGATTTTTTAATGATGCGCAAAGATACAATTCGAAGTACAAAAGGCCGGTCATAAAAAGCAATCGAATCAGTTCATACAACAGTTTCAACAACCCATGAATTTGGGGATTGCCCCGCTCCGGATGTGGCAATAGTTTTACCGCCAATTAAATCAATAGCCATGGTTCGCAGAATATTTAAATGGACGGGTATCATCATTTTGTCGCTGGTGTTTTTGATAACCGTCACTGTTTCGCTTCGTCAAAATCTAACGTATGATGCGCCTTACCCGGAAATTACAGCATCTCACGATAGTTCAATTATTGCTCGCGGTCGCGAGATCGTTATCGGGCCGGCCCATTGCGGATCCTGTCATAGCCTGTACGATACCGATTCACTGGTGAGTCTCGGTCAGGATCCAATCATGACGGGTGGTGTGACCTTTAAACTACCTTTTGCTACGCTTTATTCCAGGAACATTACGCCGGATCCTGAAACCGGTATCGGTAAAAGAACCGATAAGGAAATTGCCCGGCTTTTGCGATATGGAGTTAACCCAGATGGTACTGCAGTCCTGGATTTTATGCCGTTTCATGATGTGAGCGATGAGGATATGACTGCGATCATTTCCTATTTACGCAGTTTGAAGCCAGTTCGAAATAAAATTCCCGATCACGAATGGAATATCATGGGCAATGTATTGAAAGCGTTTCTGGTGAAGCCGGTGGGCCCCTCAGCAGAAGTACCGAAAACAGTTAAGAGAGACACGAGTGCCGAATATGGAAAATACCTCGCTCTTAGTGTTGCTAATTGCAACGGCTGTCATACAGAACGTGATATGACCGGGGGATTTATCGGCGAACCCTTTGCCGGCGGTAGTCCAATGACTGAAACGGGAAAAGAGCCATTGATCCCACCAAATCTTACAATGGATTCGAGTAGCCGCATTTTCGGTTGGAAGCAGGAAGATTTTATAGCGAGAGTGCGGGTCGGTCGTGTGATTAAGCACAGTCATATGCCCTGGAATTCATACAAGCTTATGGCAGACAACGATCTTAAAGCTATCTACAATTATCTTAAAACATTAAAGCCAGTTAAAACAGGAACATTACTTCCAGGTAAAAAAAGATAAACACAGACTGATTAGAACCAATCAAGATTGCAGGCGGTATCACGATGATTTCTGCCTGCAATTTTTACATTTTCTTTTTTTCAAGAAATGCTTGTACCTCTTCCGGTTTTGGATCCACTGAAACGATGATTCCGTCTTTATCGACCAACAACATCATTCCTGTTGCGTCTGCAATGCCGAATTTGGTCCAAACTTTATTCTTGTCGTCAAGCTCCAGCAATTGAAGCCACTGCCACTTTTCCATTGCCAGCCTCCGCCTTAACTGTTGATCGTTCTTGTATTCCCGAGCGATGCCGACTATTGTAAAGCCGTTGTTTTTGTAAGAATTATATAGTGGTAATAGCTGTTTTGTTTTTGCAATGCAGGGTCCACACCACGATCCCCAGAAGTCAATAATGGCAACTTTGCCATCAATTGCTTTTAGTACTGAATGCATTTTGCCACCAATATCAGGAATGCTGATGTCGGTTAATTTTTCTCCCGGCCGGATTTTTAGCATGCCGTTTAATTCGGCACCTACGCGTTTCGTATAAGGGTGATTGGGAAATTCAGAAGCAAACCGCGGATACACTTCCGCGATTGCATTCGCTGCTAATCGGTTTCGGCTTCCATAGCGCATGTCACTTACCATTAAGAAATAGGCGGGAAGCGATGTGTGATCGCGCATATATTGATACCGCATTGCAGCCATTCGATCCAATATCGAATCATAGCCAGCTTTCAATAGATTACCATTGGCGGTCAATTGCCGACCCGTCTTTTGCCATTCGCTCATGTCGTTTAATAGGGCTTGACGTTTGTCGAAGTTTTTTTCCGCCTGCCATTGCTTCACTAAAATTCTATATTCCGGTCGGTCATAATCGTTGCTATCGCGAAGCTTTTTCAATCGGGCATCGAGAGTTGCGAGGGGTTCATTAAAAGATGAATTATAAACAGAAAGGAATTGCTGGTACTCAGCGTTAAGCGGTCCTCCTATTATTGTGTTTTTGTTGAACTCGTTTGAGGGATGTAATTGAAATCTAACATCTCCATCATAATTAAAAAAAAGAATGGGAGTATAAGCTC
>JACMLR010000458.1 GCA_014379515.1 Chitinophagaceae bacterium | reverse complement strand
GGGCAGTATAGGAGGAACATGTAGGAGAATGTGCGAAATATGCGAAATGTGCGAAATTCTTCAAGTTGATCAGTTCGAGCATGTGCGAATTGCGAATGACTAATGTGCGAATTCCTTCAGTCGAATCAGCTGACTCTTACGCAGTGTCGCGTTGTAGCCGGAGGCAGCGACAAACGGATTTATAAAACGAAGAGTGCGAATAATTCTTTCGAACAAGGCTGTTGTTTTTATAATTGAGACGTCCGGTAATTATTCAGATTAAGAATCGGCCTCAAGTTAGGACCAAAATTGCCAACAAATCTGCAGGTGAGTGGGCGAACTATTCGAATTGATGAATTCGCACATACTAAACGAACAAATATTCAGCATTCAATTCCTCACCCAAATCCCATGATTCAAAACCATCGCGAAACTCACCCAACATATGTATGGCACCAACAACCAGGCAGCAGTTTTATCAATCTTTGCAAAAGAGAATATTGTCAGTAAGATGCTAATCCATAAAACAATAATTTCAACAAGCGCCCAGCCAGGTTGATGAAAATGAAAGAAGATAACTGACCACCAAAAATTCAGGAACAACTGAAAAGCATATAGCCAGAGTGCACGCTGTTTGGCTCTTTCGGGCTTATCACTTTTCCAGACCAACCACATGGCAATTCCCATCAACACATAAAGTGTTGTCCACACCGGTGCAAAGATCCAGGATGGTGGATTGAACCACGGTTTATTAAGTGTCGAGTACCAGTTACCAATTTCAGGTGTCGTAAAAAAACTTCCCGTAAATCCCACTGCAAGTGGAATCAAAAGCGAAATGATCAACTTCATAACTTGATTTGCGTGTTTGCATCACGGCTACAATGCATCTTTGCCGTACTTTTTGTAGTAGGCAATAAGCCAGATGATTACCTGGCTATAACTCAATTTCCCGGCAGGTTGTTCATTGGCTCGTAAAAATTGGCCGTAAAGGCGATCAATCACTTTTTCCATTGGGTTTTCATGCGAGCGATAGAAGTCCCGAAGTGCTCTGAAATCTTGTTTGACGCCGGGCTGCAACTGGCTATCCAATTTGCCTAGCGCGATAGAATCCTGCAAATACATATATGGTCGACTATAACTGTACAATTCAAAATATACGGAATACCTGAACAAAGGATCTGTAGACGATTTTGCAGACAGGTAACCCGCGAAATTCGCTTCGTTTTCCTTCGCGTATCCTAATTGATGGCCAATCTCATGGCAGATCGTGAATGGTTGAATAAACAAGGGCACTGTTGTATTTACCTGCGCCTCGCCCGTAAAAGGGTTGTAATACCCGGTATAGCCCATGTAATTACCAATTGCTCTAAAGAGAGAAGGCTTTACTGAAGGTGCCGGGTAACCGAAAAATGGAAATGATGGAGACGTTTCTTTGAATGACGCGATCGCACCGTCAGAAAGATATGCCCATGAAGAAAGCGAGTCGCGCTGACGCTTGGTGTCGATATAAAGTTTATTCAGCTTAACAGTCAGTTCATGCATTAATGGCGTGAGATCTTCCTTAAAAACCTTCTGCTTTACTAACCCAAGCTGATGAGCGACCCCGAGACGATTATAATTCAACCCCCATAATAAATTAAAAAGCACATACACTGTTAACGCAACAAATACAAACGACCTCAGCGTTTGCAACCAATATGTTTTCCCGGTTTTGCGTTTTCGAATAGCTACGATCATTCTGATCAACTTGTACAAAAGATAAATTCCCGCCAGGAAATAAAGTACATCCCCGACACTAAACGGAATACGCCCAAATAAAAACCGTTGAACGGCAGATGTGACTCTATAAATTCCGTTCGAATAATATTGCTCCACCAGGTCCGGAAACAGTGAAAATATTTTGAGGGCAATAGCGAGTACAATAATGATGATCCATGAGATCTTGCTTCGGGTCATAATATTTTAAAAATAGAAAATCTTTATCAGCCTATCCCCTGCCCCCGCGAAAATGTTTCATAATTCCATGTACTTTGCAGGAAATAACAGGCTATTCGTATGAATATTGAATTCAACCGGAATGAAGACGCAATGAAACTTTCATGGAGCCAGGTGCGACAGCGATTGGAAAAAATAAAAGAAGGTGGTGGAAAGAAAGCAATAGCGAAGCAGCATGAAAAAAATAAATTGACGGCAAGAGAACGAATTGAGTATTTACGCGATCAAAGTAAACCGTTTATTGAAATTGGAGCCTTTGCTGGCTACGAAATGTATGAGGAAGCGGGTGGTTGTCCTGCCGGTGGTACCGTAGGAGGAATTGCTTACGTTAGTGGTCGACAAGTAATGATCGTTGCAAACGATCAAACTGTAAAAGCGGGTGCATGGTTTCCAATCACAGGAAAGAAAAATCTTCGGTTACAGGAAATCGCGATGGAGAACCATCTGCCTATTATTTATCTCGTTGATAGTGCCGGCGTTTTTTTACCTATGCAGGATGAAATTTTTCCCGATAAAGAACATTTTGGCCGGATCTTTCGCAACAATGCGCGAATGAGCGCGATGGGCATTACACAAATTGCTGCAGTTATGGGCGCATGTGTTGCTGGTGGTGCCTATTTACCGATCATGAGTGATGAAACGCTGATGGTTGAAGGCAATGGGTCGATCTATCTTGCGGGCCCTTATCTTGTCAAAGCAGCCATTGGGGAAGATATCGATACACAAACACTTGGAGGCGCAATAACTCATACCGAAATCAGTGGCATTGCTGATTATAAATTCGACACGGAACAGGAATGCATGGACCACATAAAACGAATGTTTTCATTGCTTGGTGCCAAACAAAATGCTGGCTTTGATCATATCGTTTCGCAACAACCCAAAAAAGAGGCACAGGAAATTTATGGGCTTTTCCCTGCAGATGGAAAGCCATATGATATCGTGGACATCATTGAGCGAATCGTAGACGATTCCCGCTTTGAACAGTTTAAAGAAGATTACGGTAAGACTATCGTTTGCGGGTACGCGCGAATAGAGGGCTGGGCCGTTGGAATCGTCGCCAACCAGCGCAAGATCGTTAAGAGCAGAAAGGGTGAGATGCAAATGGGCGGTGTTATTTATAATGATAGCGCAGATAAGTCGGCACGCTTCATCATGAACTGCAACCAGAAAAAAATACCACTCATTTTTTTACAGGATGTTACCGGATTTATGGTCGGAAGCAGAAGCGAACATTCCGGAATTATCAAAGATGGTGCTAAGATGGTAAATGCAGTCGCTAATTCAGTTGTACCGAAGATTACCATTATCATGGGGAATTCATATGGAGCAGGCAACTACGCCATGTGCGGAAAAGCCTACGACCCAAGGTTTATTTATGCATGGCCGACTGCAAAAATCGCGGTAATGGGTGGCGAACAAGCCGCTAAAACATTACTACAAATCCAGGTTGCAGCGATGAAATCAAAAGGAAAGGAAGTAAGCGCGGAGGAAGAAAAAACATTACTTGATCAAATTAAAGGACGGTACGAAAAACAAACATCTCCGTTCTATGCCGCATCACGACTGTGGGTCGACGCAATCATCGATCCCGGTGAAACCAGGACAGTCATTGCCGCCGCGTTGGAAGCGGCCAATCAAAATCCATTTATGCCGGATTTCAAAACGGGCGTCTTTCAGGTATGAAAAAATTATTCGTCTACCAGTTAGCCTACGGCGAAAATCCCCAAACACCTTAGAGATTCTTCAGGGAATAGCAGTCGGGAACCGCCCGAATTACACTATATTGGTTTTGTTAAGATTTACAAAAATCTTACTTTCACCCATCTATTTTACCAAACTAACCAGGCACTATGAGAAAATCTCCACTGAGCAAGATTTTATTGACGTTTGCTATAGGTGCAGTCGCATTTGGAGCATGCAAAAAAGATGATCCATCTTTTTTAACCATTCCTCCCGTTCCCGATCAATCGTTTGTCGAAGAGTTTGACACCGTTGCAAAATCTTTTGAAAGAGGTTGGGTGCCGATCAATAACAGCAACCCAAAAGGAAGCAGCGTCTGGTCGCAGGGTGGAGCTCCTTTACCTTTTTTTGCTCCCTACTCTTCAAACGGAACTTACGCCGGATTTATCGCAGCAGATTATCTATCAACTTCCGGAACCGATGATGTAATCTCGAACTGGCTGATATCACCCGTGGTAATGATGCAAAACGGCGATAAAATTACTTTTTATACAAGGACACTTTTGCTTCCTAATGCATTTACAACAGGCGACTCAACTGACTATGGTAATAACCTGGAAGTCTGTATCAATACATTAAACGAAGGAACAAATGTTGGGGTTGCCAACGATCCAAAAGATCCAGCATATAACGGAGCAACTGATCGCGGCGACTTTTCGCTGGTGTTAACTATCAACCCCGCTATATATAATAGCGGAGCGCAATATTGGGAATACCCATGGGCACACAGTAATTCAGGACTTTACGAACCGAATTCTTTTCCGGCTGACTGGACGAAATTTGAAGTGATTGTGTCTGGTCTCAGCTCTCCGCGCAAAGGCAGATTCGCATTTCGTTATTACACGCTGGATGGTGGTTCAAACGGCAACGGGTCCGCAGTCGGCATCGACCAGGTTACCTATACGAGCAAACAATAACATTCGCCTTTCTTAAATATCAGGTTATGAATAAGAAATCTCTACTATCCCTCCTTTCCATTTTAATTATTCTTTTGGTAATTGTTTCCTGTGAAAAGGATTACAAGGACGAACCAACTGTTCCTGTTCCACCAGTTGTTTCTAAATCGTTTGTGGAAGAGTTTGATACCGCTTCAAGTCTTTCCCGTAAAGGATGGGTTATCATAAACAAAAGTTATCCGCTCGGAGGCTCCGCATGGCGGCAGGGCAAGTATGAACTTGGTGGAAAATTCGGTAATGAAATCGTGGGCTTTCCAGCATACTCAGCTACTCTAAGCCCGAACGATTTTTTAAGCGCAGACCTCGGCGCAAGTGATAACGCTGGTGAAATTTCCTGCTGGCTAATCACCCCACCTATGCCTGCAAAGAATGGTGATGTATTCAGTTTTTATACTCGTTCAACCGGCAACTATCCAGAACGGTTACAAGTCCGCGGAAATTATACAAATCAAAGTGCTTACGTCGGCGACGATGTGAAAGCTACTGGCGACTTCCCTGTGCTTTTAGTAGATATCGATCCTAACTACTCCGGCCTGTATCCTATCGGTTGGACAAAGTACACCATAACTTTCAGCGATCTACCAGCTGGAACATCAAATATTCGCCTGGCTTTCCGCTACATGGTTGATGATACTGGCGTGAACGGAGAAATGATTGGAATAGATAAAGTGGAGTTCATCAGCAAATAAAATATTGATTTTCTATCCAACCGGCGTTCGAAAGAAGCCGGTTTTTTTTTACCGATTTTTGCGGCGTTACTTTGGATTCGATGAATATTATGAAACAAATCTTATTGATTCTGTCGTTGTTGTTGTTTATTGTTGCTTGTCGCGACGAACCTGCCGCACCAGTG